>JBATIN010000429.1:0-18562 GCA_049667765.1 Flavobacteriaceae bacterium | reverse complement strand
GTAATTATCAACGACCGGCAGATTTCCCGCGATGCCGTTATCAAATTAATTGATGATGGAAGAAAAAATATCGCATTGATGACGACTGAAAATTATTTTAATGTAAGCATGGAGCGGGCTGAAGGTTATAATGAAGCACTGCGTCAGAAAGGGATTCAGCAGAATGAAAATTTGAGGTTGACCGTATCGTACGATGCTATAGAAGAAATAATTATTGAAGATTTTTTCAAAAGGGAAAAAATTGACGCCGTACTCTGCGTGAACGAAATTTTTGCAGTTGTCGCGATGGGAATTGCCCAGAAACTCGGTTTCAAAATTCCTGAAAATATCGCGTTTATCGGATTTACAGATGGTATTTTGTCAAAATACTCGAATCCTTCATTGACTACCATAGCGCAACATGGTGAAAGAATGGGAGAAATTGCCGCTCGAATGCTTATCGAAAAAGTAGAGACCGAGTATCAAGAAGATGAAGAAATAAAATACCGTACCGAGATTATCGAGGCTACCATAATAGAACGGGAATCTACCCGTTAATGCAAATCATAAGTTTTTTTAAAACATGAATAAAACCGGAATTATTTTCGATTTAGACGGAGTTATTGTCGATACTGCAAAATACCATTTTCTGGCCTGGAAAAATTTAGCCGACGAATTAGGCATTGATTTTACAGAAAAAGATAACGAGCAATTTAAGGGGGTAAGTCGTAAAAGATGTTTGGAGCTACTTATGGCGATGGGCAATATCGAAGCTACTGAAAAGCAGATTGCCAAATGGTTACAAGAAAAGAACGAAGATTATCTCTCGTACATTGAAAAAATGGATGCATCTGAAATTCTTCCCGATGTACCTAAAATACTGAACTATCTTAAGAAAGAGAATATATCAATGGCCTTGGGTTCGGCAAGTAAAAATGCCAGGCCAATTTTGGAAAAAGTAAACTTATTATCGTATTTTGATGCGCTAGTAGATGGTAATAATGTGACCAAAGCGAAACCGGATCCCGAAGTTTTTTTAATCGCCGCTGACAAGCTGAATTTAAGACCCGAAAATTGTATCGTCTTTGAAGATGCCTTGGCAGGCGTAGAGGCGGCAAACCGGGCCGGAATGATTAGTATAGGTATCGGCGACCCTGAGGTGCTTTCTGAAGCGGATTATAATTTCAAGGATTTTACCGAAATTTCAATAGATTTTATTGCCCGTTTATTAGAAATTTCAAAAGCGAAAAGCTAAGTGTAATAAAAATCGATAAGCAATTTGTATTTTTCAATAACCCAATAACCCAATAACCCAATAACCCAATAACCACAAACTGACATGAACCAAGATTATATAAAACCTAACAATTGGTCAATTATCGAAGAAGGTTTTGATCCCGAAAATGTGAAATCTTCAGAAAGCCTTTTTAGTATTGGCAATGGGGCCATGGGGCAACGGGCCAATTTTGAAGAACAGTATTCAGGAGCTACTTTTCAAGGTAGTTATATTGCTGGGGTTTACTATCCGGATAAAACAAGAGTAGGCTGGTGGAAAAATGGCTACCCCGAGTATTTTGCCAAAGTGTTGAATGCCCCGAATTGGATCGGGATCGATATTGAAGTCGATGGTGAGCTACTGGATCTCAATACCTGTAAAAAAGTTGAAGGTTTTCGGCGTGAATTGAATATGAAGGAAGGTTGGTACCAACGTTCTTTTAAGATCGTATTGGCCAATGATACAAAACTTGACATTAACGTAACTCGTTTTTTAAGTTTGGATTTCGATGAGGTCGGGGCGATCAAATATGAAATAACCCCAGTTGCGAATGAAGTTGAAATTAGCTTCAAACCGTATTTAGATAGCAGTATCAAGAACCACGACACCAACTGGGACGATAAATTTTGGAATACCACTAACGTGAGTTCAGAAGGCGACCAAGCTTTTATTGAAGCACATACTATGAAGACCAATTTCGCGACTTGTACCTTTATGCAGGCACAGTTGTATCTTAACAATAAACCCGTTTCTAAAAAACCTACGGCGACAAAAAAAGAAATGTGGGTTGGGCATGCATATGAAAAAAAGGTGAAAAAAGGCGAAACCTTGTCACTCCATAAATTTGGAGGCTACACCGTTTCTAGAAATCATAAGGCATCTGAATTGGTCACGGCCGCCAAAACGTCTTTGAAAAAGGCAACAGAACTTGGTTTCGATGCCCTCTTGGAAAAACAAAAAAAGGCTTGGGCCAAAATATGGGACATGAGCGATATCACTATTGATGGTGATGTTAAAGCACAACAGGGCATCCGTTTTAATATTTTTCAATTGAACCAAACTTATTTGGGTAAAGATTCACGTCTCAATATCGGTCCTAAAGGCTTTACCGGCGAAAAGTATGGCGGCAGTACATATTGGGATACCGAAGCCTACTGTATACCCTTCTATATGGCCACCAAAGATCAAAATGTCGCTCGAAATCTTTTAAAATATCGATATAACCATTTAGAAAAGGCCATTGCGAATGCTAAAAAACTAGGGTTTTCTAATGGGGCCGCGCTGTACCCAATGGTTACCATGAACGGTGAAGAATGCCATAACGAATGGGAAATTACTTTTGAGGAAATCCACAGAAACGGGGCCATCGCATTTGCCATTTATAACTATTATCGTTTTACTGGCGACTATACCTATATTCCTGATATGGGCTTAGAGGTATTAATCGGTATAGCCCGATTTTGGCACCAAAGGGCTACGTTTTCTACCCAAAAAGAGAAATTTGTTATTTTGGGCGTTACCGGCCCCAATGAGTACGAGAACAACGTAAACAACAACTGGTATACCAATTACCTCGCCAAGTGGTGTATAAACTATGCTTTGGAGCAATTACAAAAGGTAAAAGATGGTTATAAGGATGATTATGCTCGCATCATCGGCCTTACAAAATTGACCGATGCCGAAACCGACAAGTGGAAAAAAGTGGCCAAGAACCTATATTTACCTTATTCGAAAGAGAAGGAAATTTATTTGCAACAAGATGGCTTTTTAGACAAAGAGTTGATTACCGTGGCCGACCTTCCTAAATCGCAACGCCCGATCAATCAAAAATGGAGCTGGGACCGTATTTTACGTTCCCCCTATATAAAACAGGCCGATACCTTGCAGGGTTTTTACCTCTTTGAAGCCGATTTCTCGCTCGAAGAATTAGAGCGCCATTTCGACTTTTACGAACCCTTTACCGTTCATGAATCTTCGTTATCACCTTGTGTTCATAGCATTCAAGCAGCTAAGCTGAACCGAATGGAGCAGGCCTATCAATTTTACTTGCGTACTTCACGATTGGATCTTGATGACTATAATAAGGAAGTAGAAGAAGGCTTGCACATCACTTCAATGGCAGGAACTTGGATGAGTATTGTAGAAGGCTTTGCCGGTATGCGGGTAGTCGACGATAAATTATCGTTTACACCTAGAATTCCGAATCAATGGAAAGGCTATTCGTTCAAGGTTAATTTTAGAAAGCGTATTCTTAAAGTTGCGATCGACAAAGACCAAACCCAGTTTGAGCTAGATGGAAAAGAAGAGATTTCTATTCGTGTTAATGGAAAAAGAGTAGCGATTAGCCCAGGTGTTGTAACCGTAGTAAAAAATTGATCGTTTATTGATTTGGGGGATTATAAATTCCTCCAGAGGTCTCTATCGAGGAGTTAAAAAAAACTGGACAATGAAGAATTACGCGTTGGTTTTTGTTTTGTTTTTTCTTGGTTGTAGCCTAAATAAAAAAGAAACCCAGAACATGACACCGGTCACTAAAAAAGAAAAAAAACAAGTAATATACCAGGTCTTTACCCGTCTCTTCGGAAACACCAAAACCACTAATAAACCTTGGGGAACTATTGAAGAAAATGGGGTTGGTAAGTTTTCTGATTTTACCGAGAAGGCCTTGGCTGAAATAAAGGATCTGGGCGTTACCTACATTTGGTACACGGGAGTTCCGCATCACGATGTTATACATGACTATACTTCTATAGGTATTTCAAACGACGACCCCGACATCGTTAAAGGCAGAGCAGGCTCGCCTTATGCGGTAAAAGATTATTACAACGTTAATCCTGATCTCGCCGTAAATCCTGAAAATAGGCTCGAAGAGTTCAAACAATTGATAGCCCGAACGCATGAAGCAGGACTTAAGTTGCTTATTGATATCGTACCTAATCATGTAGCGCGTAATTATGAAGGTGCGTCTACTCCGGTAGGCTCAGAACCGTTTGGTAAAAGTGATGATACTTCAGTGGAATATAAAAGGGGCAATAATTTTTACTATGTGCCCAATACCCCTTTTAAAGTGCCGGATTGGCAAAATGGATACCTTCCCCTAGGAGGTGCCCCAAACCCGTTGGCCGACGGAAAGTTTATGGAATATCCGGCAAAATGGACGGGCAATGGCTCGCGTCAGGCACAACCCGATGCCAATGATTGGTATGAAACCGTAAAGATAAACTATGGGGTGCGCCCGGACGGTTCCCATGATTTTGATTCACTTCCCGAAGGTTATGATGAGAAAGAACATAAGGAGCATTATGAATTTTGGTCCAATAAAAATGTGCCAAGTTCGTGGATAAAATTTAGGGACATTGCGCTTTATTGGCTGGAATTGGGGGTCGACGGATTTCGATTCGATATGGCCGAAATGGTACCCGTTGAATTTTGGAGCTACCTGAATTCGCATATAAAAATGAAAAATGAGGATGCCTTTATTTTAGCAGAGGTCTATAACCCTAATTTATATAGGGATTATATTCGTAAAGGTAAAATGGACTATCTCTATGACAAGGTGGAGTTGTACGATAGCTTGAAGCACATTATGCAAGGGCATGGATGGACAGACCATATTCCAAAAGTACAAGAGGGGCTGCAAGACATCGAGCATCACATGCTTCATTTTTTAGAGAACCATGATGAACAGCGAATTGCAAGCAACGAATTTGCGGGCGATGCCCAAAAAGGAAAGCCGGCGATGGTCGTTTCTGCAACGCTGAGCACATCACCGACCATGATCTACTTTGGCCAAGAGGTGGGTGAACCGGCCAAAGAGCATGCGGGGTTCGGTGGTCCAACGCGCACTTCTATTTTTGATTATATCGGGGTGCCCCACCATCAGCGATGGGTAAATGACAGAAAGTTCGATGGCGGCCAATTAACTTCAAATGAAACAGCGCTGCGCGATTTTTATAAAAAGTTGTTGAATTTTACCATTTCAAGTGATGCCTTAATGGGCCATTATCAAGACATTCATTATTATAATCGAGAACATACCCAAAACTATAACTTTAAGGTGCTGTCTTTTGTTCGATGGTCTAACGATGAAAAGGTAATCGTAGTAGCTAATTTTGATTCTGAAGCAGATTACACTTTTAATTTAAAAATTCCCGCTGACGTCATAGAAAAATGGAACTTAAAAGAGGGTGATTATGAGCTGCAAGATGCTTTATATGGAAAAAAACAACGCATCACCGTATATAAGGGCACTGGAAATACAGATATATCACTTAATCCTTTACAATCCTTTATTTTTGTACTCAAATAAATTCAATACGCACATGAAATATGTATTCACTTTTTTAACCATGGCAACCCTATTAAGCTGTACTATGAAAGAACCGTTGATTATTGGGCACCGTGGGGCAATGGGGCATGAGACCGAAAACACCTTGGCATCTATACAAAAAGCCATGGATTTAGGGGTCGATATGATTGAAATTGACGTGTTCAAGATCAAAAGTGGAGAAATTGTTGTGTTCCATGATGACAGGTTAGAACGCATTTCGAATGCCGCTGGCAATATTGAGGAGTACAATATTGCTGATCTTAACCAAGTAACTTTAAATGGCAACCATAAGATCCCTATGTTACAAGATGTGCTAAAACTGATCAATAACAAAGTGCGCTTGAATATTGAACTAAAAGGCGCAAATACAGCAGATCGTGTCAATTTTATTGTCGACCACTATGTTCGCGAAAAGGGTTGGGACTTAAATAGCTTTTTGATTTCAAGTTTTAAATGGGACGAGCTAAAGAAAATGCGTGAGCTTAACAAAGAAATTCCTATTGCCATATTGACTGAAGAAGATGTTTTAAAGGGCATTCCCATTGCAAAAGAACTTCATGCCGAAGCTATTAATCCTTCATATAAAACACTAAACCAAGAAATTGCCGATAAAATTAAAAAGGAAGGATTCAAAATATATACATGGACGGTGAACGATTCTAGTGATATTGCAGATGTTAAAGCCTTAAAAGTAGATGGTATAATCACCAACTATCCAGATCGCCTGCATTAATGTTCGATGTAATTATCATTGGCGGTGGTGCTGCAGGGTTCTATGCAGCCATTCATATGGCAGAAGCCGCCCCACAATTAAAGATAGCTATTCTAGAAAAAGGCAAGGATGTACTCTCAAAAGTTAGAGTATCCGGTGGTGGACGGTGCAATGTAACCCATGCCGAATTCGACCCGGCCGAATTAGTCAAGAATTATCCAAGGGGTGAAAAAGAATTATTGGGTCCCTTTCATACCCATTGTACTGGTGATACGGTCGCTTTTTTTGAAGAAAAAGGAATCCCCTTAAAAATCGAGGAAGAGGGTAGAATGTTTCCAGCTTCGAATACTTCACAGACCCTAATCGATTTTTTTTCCTCTGAGACCGAACGATTGGGTATTAAAGTACTAAAACACAGTGCGGTTACTGATTTTAGGCCAATATTGGACAAAGGGGGTTCTGCAAATCATACAGGCTGGCAGGTAAAGACTATCAAGTCAGCATACACTGCTAAAAAGTTGCTAATAGCTTCAGGAAGCAGTAAAAAAATATGGAAAACGCTAAGTGATTTAGGTCATAGAATTGAACCGGCCGTACCTTCACTATTTACCTTTAATATAAACGATAAACGTATTGCTGGCATACCGGGGTTGAGTACCAACGCAAGCGTGGCTATATTGGCAAAAAAAACCTTCAATCCTAAAATTACGATTCAACTTAAAAGCGCAATTGCCGATGAGGTTTTGTTAGAATCCGAGGGGCCTCTATTGATTACCCATTGGGGAATGAGCGGTCCCGCTATTTTAAAACTCTCGGCCTGGGGTGCAAAAATGTTGTATGAGCTGAAGTACCAATTTACGATACGTGTCAACTGGCTTCCTCAGTTTCATAAAGAAGCCGTATATTCTTATCTTATGGAGATTAAGGAAGTTGAAGCGAAAAAAACGCTGCTAAGAACAAAAGCACTCAATATTCCAAGGCGATTATGGACGAACTTGGTGCGGGCCTCAAATATTGCCGAAGATGTAAAGTGGGCCGATGTCACAAAAATCCAACTACAAAATCTTTCAGACCAATTAACCAACGGTGAGTACGAAGTAGATGGTAAAAGCACCTTTAAAGATGAGTTTGTAACTGCAGGAGGGGTAGATCTTAAAGAAATCAATTTCAAGACCATGGAAAGTAAACTATTGCCCAATTTATACCTTGCAGGTGAAGTAATCGATGTGGATGCGATTACCGGGGGGTTCAACTTTCAAAACGCATGGACAGGAGGCTATATTGCCGCCCAAGCCATAGTAAGGGGTTAATTTATGGAAACTTATGTTGTTCTACTTAGGGGGATTAATGTCGGCGGCCATAAGAAAATTAAAATGGCCGAATTGCGAACGATGCTTGAAAAACATGATTTTAAAAATGTGCGCACCTACATTCAAAGTGGGAATGTAGTGCTAAATTCAGATGAAAAAAATGCCCACATCGTTGAGCAAAAAATACAGTTGGCACTTCGTGATACATTTGGTTTCGATGTGCCCGTTTTAGTGAAATCGGTAACTGACCTAAATATAATTTTAAGGGAAAACCCATTTCAAGAAAGCGAAGACCTGGCAAACAACCGTGTTTATTTTGTATTGCTCCAAGAAGCGCCAGCAACGGATTCAATAAACAGTATTGACCCCAAAAATTACCCCAGTGAGCAATATCATATTACAAATGCATGTGTTTATCTTTTGTTCGGAGAAGGGTTTGGTAACGCAAAGCTGAATACCAATGAATTGGAAAGAAAACTTAAGGTCTCGGCCACAGCAAGAAATTATAGGACGATGACTAAACTTTTAGAGCTAACTAAAGAAAATTGAACAAGCTATTACTGTTTTGGAACAGCATGAGTGCTTATTAAAGTTCATTTAATTCAACTCCCATATCTTATAATTAAGCAAGGTTGCGAAACATACCCAAAGTAGATAAGGTACCATTAAATAAGCCGCAGTTTTACTTACGATAGAGAACCATTTTATCGTTAGAATAATCAATATTAATAAAGTACCAATTACTAAAATGCCCCAAAAGGGTTCTTTCAATCCGAAAAAAACAATGCTCCATGAAGCATTCAACAAAAGTTGAAATCCAAAATGATATAAGGCGGTCTTGACCCATAAGTGATAAAAACCTTTTGCCCAGACGATACCGGCAGCGAGGCCCATCATGATATATAGTACGGTCCATACCGGGGCAAAAATCCAATTGGGAGGATTAAAACTTGGCTTGTTCAAACTTAGATACCAATCGTTTACCGAACTTTGGGTAGCAAAACTGGAAAGGAAGCCGATAATTAGGCAAACACCTACTGAAATGGCAATATAGGTCAATTTTCTTTTCAAAGGGGTTGGAGTATTTCATCTAAAATAGGCAATTAATTCAATAGATAAACCTAAAAAACACCTTAAAACCTATCTTTGTATAAATAGAAATCGTATGACAGAAAAGGACTTTATCCCTTCGGCCTATCAGAATTCGGTAAATTTCGGCGAAGTACTTTGGAAGGCCCCGAGCAATATAGCATTGGTCAAGTATTGGGGTAAACGCAAGGATCAAATTCCTGCCAATCCTTCAATTAGTTTTACGCTCGATGCTTGTGCGACCAATACAAAGCTCGGCTTCACGAAAAAAGAAAATCCATCCAACGAGTATTCTATCGATTTTTGGTTCGAGGGCAAGCCCAAAGAAGCGTTTAAACCCAAAATCATTACGTTTTTTGAAAGGGTGGAGAAGTACCTCCCTTTTCTTGGGCAGTATCACTTTAAAATAGAGACGACGAATTCATTTCCCCACAGCAGTGGTATAGCGTCTTCGGCAAGTGGAATGGCAGCATTGGCATTATGTCTTATGGATTTGGAACGTCTTTTAGATCCTAAAATGACCCAAGATTATTTTAATAAAAAAGCATCTTTTTTGGCACGATTAGGTTCGGGAAGTGCCGCACGTAGCATTGAAGGAGATTTGATTCAATGGGGATTACATAAGGGTACAGAAGGAAGCAATGATCTACACGCCATAAAGTACCCGTACGAAGTACACGATAATTTTAAAAATTTCCATGATACCATTTTGCTGGTAGACAAAGGGCAGAAGCAAGTAAGTAGTACGGTCGGACACAATTTAATGCACGACCATCCATTTGCAAGACCTAGATTCGACCAAGCGCATGAAAATCTGACGAAATTAAAGCCGGTTTTCGCTAAGGGCGACCTAGATGGGTTTATAAAAATAGTGGAAAGTGAAGCCTTGACCCTGCATGCCATGATGATGACCAGCCAGCCCTATTTTGTTTTAATGAAGCCTAATACCCTCAGCATCATCAATAAAATATGGACTTTTCGAGAAAAAACAAATGCCCATGTGTGTTTTACCTTAGATGCCGGTGCTAATGTTCATGTGCTTTATCCAGAAAGTGAAAAGGAACAAGTATATCAATTTATTCAGAATGAGCTGGTTGCATATTGCCAAGATGGGCAGTATATTTGCGACAGAATTGGATTTGGCGCAAAAAAAATGTAACTTTTTAAACGCTTTATACGTATATACTACGTTAGCCAATTATCCCTGATCAAATAGTAACTATGAAAGGACCTCTTTTTTATTCTAAAATACTACTTTTTGGAGAGTACGGTATCATCAAAGATTCCAAAGGATTATCCATTCCCTATAATTTTTTTAAAGGAGCTTTGAAGACCGATGAGGTCGATTCTGAGATTGCGAAAAAATCGAACAGTAGTTTACGAGAATTTACTAGCTATCTTGAAATGGTGCACAAAAACAGTCCTGAATTGGTGACTTTCGATTTTATGGCATTAAAAAATGATGTAGATGCCGGTATGTATTTCGATAGTTCTATACCACAAGGGTATGGGGTAGGCAGTAGTGGTGCGTTGGTCGCCGCGATCTATGATAAATATGCCCTCGATAAAATAACGGTACTTGAAAACCTGACCCGGGAAAAGTTGCTGAAATTAAAGGCCATTTTTGGGAAGATGGAATCGTTTTTTCACGGGAAATCATCGGGCCTAGATCCTTTGAATAGTTATTTGAGCCTTCCAATTTTAATAAATTCACAGGATAATATAGAATCTGCTAGTATTCCTTCTCAGAACGTAGAGGGTAAAGGTGCTGTCTTTTTATTAGATAGCGGCTCTACCGGTGAAACAGCGCCCATGGTGCAGTTGTTTATGGAGAAGATGAAACATGAGGGCTTTCGCAACATGCTCAAAAACCAGTTCATTAAACATACCGATGCCTGTGTTGAGGATTTTATTAGCGGCAATATGAAATCGCTTTTTGGAAATCTAAAACAGCTATCGCATGTAGTATTGGATAATTTTAAACCCATGATTCCTGCAAAGTTTCATGAACTTTGGCAGCAAGGCATAGATACCAACGACTACTATTTAAAACTTTGTGGTTCAGGCGGGGGCGGCTATATTTTAGGTTTTACCCAAGATATCGACAAAGCTAAATCTGCGCTGCGGGACTACAATTTAGAAGTGGTGTACAACTTCTAAAAACACCTAACATGCTTAGTAGAAAAAACAAGCTCTTACTTTTAAAGCTATTGAGCCTGTTTTCAGTGGTACGCGGGTACAATATCCTTATGATCGTATTGGCGCAGTATTTGGCGTCTATCTACATTCTCTCGCCCGATCTGCCCCTACGAAAAGTTGTCTTGGACCTTAATCTTTTTTTTATCGTATTGGCTTCGGCCCTTGTAGTGGCCAGTGGTTATATCATCAATAATTTCTATGATGCTGAGAAGGACTTGATCAATAAGCCCAAAAAGAGTATGTTAGATCGTTTGGTAAGCCAGCGTTTCAAGCTAACCACCTATTTTGTACTAAACTTCTTAGCGGTTTTGGTGGCTAGTTATGTTTCTTTTAGGGCGGTTCTTTTCTTTTCGGCTTACATTTTTGGCATTTGGTTCTATTCCCACAAGCTTAAAAAGCTACCTTTTATTGGCAATTTTGTATCGGCTACTTTGGCTATAGCACCCTTCTTTGCAGTTTTTGTGTACTATAAAAACTTTGAATTGGTCATTTTTGTGCATGCGATGTTTCTTTTTCTGTTGATTTTGGCGCGCGAAATGATCAAAGACTTGGAAAATATGACTGGTGACCTGGTGCAGAATTATAGAACCGTACCCATTATTTATGGCGCACGCACTTCAAAAATTAGCATTGCCATATTAATCTTGCTCACCTTGTTGCCCTCATTATTATTGATTACTAAATTTGATGTTGGCTATATGAATTTCTATTTTATGGGTTGTATTGCTTTTTTGATCTTATTTCTTTTTCTGCTATTGAACTCTAAGAACAAAATGCATTACGTTTGGTTGCATAACATTCTTAAAGGGATGATCATCGTTGGTGTTTTTAGTATTTTACTGATTGATATAGATCTAGTTTTAAATCGAATTTTATAAATGGAAAACCATTTGAAAGTTGCCTTGGCACAAATCGCCCCGGTTTGGTTGGATAAAAAGGCCACCCTGAAAAAGATTGAATCGAAAATACAGGAAGCCGCTAAAGAACATGCAGAACTCATCGTATTCGGGGAAGCCCTTTTGCCCGGCTATCCGTTTTGGTTGGCCTTGACCGATGGGGCCAAATGGGATCTAAAGGTGAACAAAGAACTTCACGCCCACTACGCCCGTAATGCAATACAACTAGAATTAGGCGAACTTGATGGTATCTGTCGTTTGGCCAAAGAACATAAAATGGCGGTTTATTTGGGAATCATTGAAAGGGCCAAAAATAGGGGAGGCCATAGCCTTTATGCTTCGTTGGTCTATATTAATGAGAAAGGCGAAATAAAATCGGTTCATAGAAAATTACAGCCCACTTATGATGAACGCTTGACCTGGGCACCTGGTGATGGAAACGGACTTCAAGTGCACCCCTTAAAACAATTTTCGGTAGGCGGACTCAATTGTTGGGAAAATTGGATGCCTTTACCTCGAACAGCACTATATGGACAAGGCGAAAATCTGCATATCGCTGTTTGGCCCGGTAGCGATCATAACACTAAAGATATTACACGTTTTATCGCTAGGGAATCCAGAAGTTTTGTGATATCCGTTTCTTCGTTGATGAAGAAAGAAGATTTTCCAAAATCCACACCACATCTTGAACAGCTATTGGAACGGGCACCGGAAGTTTTGGCCAATGGCGGTAGCTGTATCGCCGGCCCTGATGGAGAATGGCTTGTTGAACCCGTATTGCATAAAGAAGGCTTGATCTACCAAACCCTTGATTTTAATCGCGTTTACGAAGAACGTCAGAATTTTGACCCCGTCGGGCATTATTCAAGGCCTGATGTTACCAAGCTTATCGTGAACCGTGAACGGCAATCTACGGTGGAGTTCAAGGATTGATAACACCCTTATATTCTTATTCCTCCTGCACATCTATTAAATCATATCCTTGATGTATTCCTTTTTCTATGGCAGGTACGCCACGCTCCATCCAAACGGGTTTTGGAGCTCCTTTTAAGTAATAATCAAAATATTGTGCCATTCGAAGACTAAAATCTTTGCGGTTTTGCAATTTTAGGGGCCAATGGGGTTCGCCGTTGTAATTCAAGAACCACGAGGGTTTACCCAATCGCCGCAGACTTACAAAAAATTCGATGCCCTGGTACCAAGGGACATGACCATCGGCATCATTGTGCATCACTAATAACGGCGTGTTAATCTTGTCTATGTTAAAGATAGGCGAATTTTCTATGTAACGTTGGGGGTATTCCCAAGGGGTTCCCCCGATCCTGCTTTGGGTATGTTCATATTGAAATTGACGACTAAGGCCTGTCCACCATCGAATTCCGCCATAGGCGCTAATCATGTTGGGTACGGGCGCACCTGCTTCCGCAGCTTTGAAAATATCGGTTTTTGTAACGAGGTAGGCGATTTGGTAACCGCCCCAGCTGTGGCCTTGCACGCCAATATTATCTTTATCCACAAAGCCTTTTTCGATTAGGCTCGTCACTCCCGGAATCACACAGTTATAGGCGCTTTCGCCCGGGTAACCAATACGATACTGCACATCGGGATTGAAAATTACATAGCCCCTACTGGCATAAAAACTATAGTTTATCGTCGATCTTTCCGCTTTCGGGCTCCAATGTCGATGAAGGTTGTTCGAGCTTTTTTCATAGAAATTTACCAACATGGGGTATTTTTTGTTCGGGTCGAAATTCTCAGGTTTTACCAATAGGCCTTTTAACACAATGCCATCTAAGGAGGTCCAGCTTACTGGTTCTATCGTGCCCCAATTATAGACTGCCTGTTGTGGATTGGCGTTACTCAATACAAGGTTCTCTGTAAAATCGAGGTTGGCTCGGCGCAGATCTGGGAACTCTTGAAACGATTCGCGGGTATAGATTACTTCATCGGCCAGCAATGCTTTTTTAGGATTTGAATAACGGTAGGGCCCAGAGATTAAAGGTTTACTTCGTTTGTTTTTAGGATTGAATTCTACATAACCCGCGTCTTTTGTTGTTTCGTTAAACGTGGTCAACAACCAATTCTCATCTATGGGGATAAACCGCCGTTCATCATCAAGTGTGATATAGCGATATACGGTTTTAGTTGCCCTACCCGAGGTCAATTGGCTTGCTTCACCTGTGTTAGGGTCAAACTTCCAGATATCATACCGGTCATAGAGCAAAAGAAATTTGTCATCTTCCGACCATCCTACCTCACCATAAGAAGATGGAAAATCGGGCGAATCGTTTTCTTCATCATAAAATACTTTTCCTTTGGTTAGGGCTTTGTATTTACCCGATGACGTTTCATAGGCAAACCAAGTGCTATCTGAAGGGCTATACCCGTAGGCATATTTTGCTTTGGGGCTGAGGTTCATTTTAGGGGCCTTGGTCACCTGCATTTGCGTTGCACCGGTTGTAGTATTGATCACTTTATAATCGTAGGCACTACTTCCGGTCCACTGGCTTTCAAGTTCGTAAGGCAAAAAGGTGCTCACCAATGCTTGGTATGCATTGCCCTCGTCACCCAATTCCGTGTCCGTATAAATTGCATCGCCCAATTGTACCAGCTTGTTGTTTTTTAAATGGATGACGGATTGAAAGGATTGCACGGTATCGTTTTTCAATTGCAATTCTTGAACCGTGTATAAACGGGGTTCGTCATAGGTCCAGACTTCTACGTTCACGATTTCATCTTCTGTTAGCGTGGTATCCTTAATAATCGGGGGAGAGGCCAGACCAAAGAAAAATTTTGATTCGTCTTTTGAAAAGCTAAGGTTTCCATCTGATGACACCCTGTATCCTTTTGGAGCAGTGGCGGCATCGAGCATTCTTTCTGCCTTAGGTGTACCTACTTTCCAAAGATAAAGTTCATTGGGCCGTACCTGTATTTTAGTGGTATCGGTATCGGCTACAAAACCTAAATTCTTCCCCGATTCGCTAAATTGAAGTTGATAATATTTCCCTTTTATTGAATTATGGATATTAGTGATTTGTTGTGTTTCTAGATTCAAAACAAATATTCCAGCCTCGGCGTCTTTATCTTCTCCTGTTGTAGCGTACGCAAACCATTGGCCACGCTTGGCGAACGTAAAATCAGTTACGAATTTTAGGGTGTCTTCCTTCTGGGTGTTCAGGTTTCGTAATACCACATGATATCCGTTTTCCTTGTCTACTTTTTTGGGTTTGTCCTTTTTTTCTTTTGTGTCGGATAATGAGTCTTTTTCGGCTTCTTTTTCTTCTTTGATTTCTTCAAGTTGATAGGCCACATAACCCGACCATTTTTCAGGAATTTTATAAGATTTTATATTTCTGAGTTTTATAAGGTCGCCATTGGAAATCTTCAGGATGCCCAACGAATCTTTGGGCAGGTCGTCTTTTTTTACCTTTCTGCTTTTTAGGGCGGTTACACTATCTGTCCAGGCCTTGATCGTGAAGAATACGTAGTTAGAATCGTATGAAAATTGTCCATTTTGGCCTCTGTCGTAATTAAAGACCGTTGTTGCCTTGGCATCCTTGAGGAGCAAAAAATGGTCTTTTTCGCCTTTTTCCAAGGAATAGAGCACATGCTTTCCGTTGGGAGATATCGCTTCGCCCTCAATGGAGTTCCATAGTTCAAGATCGGAATGATCAAGTACTTTTTTTTGGGCAAAAACAGTGGTCTGGTTAAGTAGAACAATGAGCAATACTAGTCTTTTCATAATGGTTTGGTTTCTTCTGTGGCCTTAAATATAATCGATAATTAGCGAATTCTTAAAGATAGGTTTTCTATGTTTTTCAAATAGTGGGAGAGCTATAGGTAATTAAAGCCTACAATGTCAGCTTCATATAAAACCCTTGCTTACCTTTGCAAAAAGTATTGGTTATGAGCAGGCAAGATTCAAATAAGGACGGAAAGGCTTCTGGCAGACAGGGTGGTACCTATCGCAAAAAGAGCTATGCTCGAGGTAATGCCCCTATAAAAAAGCATAGGGAAATTCAAAAACCAAGTAACCCAGATTTGATCCGGTTGAACAAATATGTAGCGAACTCGGGTGTTTGTTCTAGACGCGATGCCGATATCTACATTACCGCCGGAAACATTACCGTAAACGGCAAGCCGATTACCGAAATGGGCTACAAGGTAAGATTAACCGATGAAGTAAAGTTCGATGGCCGATTGCTCAACCCGGTAAAAAAAGAATACGTTTTGCTGAATAAACCTAAAGATTTTTCTACCACCGTTCGCGACGACAAAGGAAGAAGAAACGTATCTGGTCTCATCTCAAACGCCTCCAAGACGCCTTTGCTGCCTGTAGATAAAATGGGCAAAGATGCCACGGGGTTGCTACTTTTCACCAACGATGGCGACTTGACCAAACGTTTAAAAAACCCTAAAAACGGCCTACGGAAAATATATCACATCGTACTCAACAAAGAATTAAGAAGTGCCGATCTTAAAAAGATTCAAGAGGGAGTTGTGCTTGATGAAAAACCGGTACGCGTGCAAGACATCAGTTTCATAGACGATGCTCCTAAACGAGAAGTAGGCATTGAAATCTTCAGTACTAAAAACAAGATCATTGAACGTATTTTCGAACATCTTGAGTATGAAGTGGAAAAAATGGATCGTGTGGTCTATGCCGGACTCACCAAAAAAGACCTTCCCCGAGGCCATTGGCGTTACTTGACCGAACAAGAGGTCATCAATTTGGGGATGATAAAATAGCGGATTAAAACTATCCTTGTAGCTCCTTTCCGATTTGAAGCACACTTTTGACCAATTCATCAAAATCTTCATTCGTCACCCGATGGCTTGAAATGGCCACGCGAATACAATACATTCCTTTAAGAGTAGTATAACCAGGCAGGGCAATGGCACGTTCTTCTAGCTGCAACTTAATTTCTTTGTTGAGTGCGTTCAGTTCTTCCAAAGACATTGGCATGGGATTGTACCGAAAACAGACAATATCCATCCCAATGGGGGCGAGCAGTTCTAAATCTGGGTGTTCTTTCACAATATTTCCCAAATATTGGGCTTGTGTAACGTTTCTAGAAATCATTCTGCCAAAACGCTCGCTGCCATGCTCTTTCAACGACATCCAGACTTTTAGGGCATTAAACCTTCTGGAGAGCTGTAGCCCATATTCGCTGAACCAATCTTCGCCCGAAGCCAATCCCCGAGTGTTTTTTGCCAAGTATTCCGGAATCAAAGAAAATGTGTTTTTATGGGCCATGTGATCTTTCACTAAAACACACCCCACTTCAAAAGGCATATGCAGCCATTTGTGCAAATCTAAGGCAACGGAATCAGCACGTTCAATTCCTTTTAACTGAGGTTTGATAGTATCGGATAGCATGGCGATCGCCCCAATGGCACCGTCGACATGAAACCAAAGGTTTTCTTTTTGGCAGAGTTCGGCAATCGCCTCGAGGTCATCGATCGCGCCCGTATTCACTGTGCCAGAGGTGCCGATGATACAAACAGGTCGCAGTCCTGCCCCCTTATCTAGTTGTATTTGCTTTTTGAGGGCGGCAATATTGATGGTATAATCATCGTGAACAGCAATTTTTTTCAGGCTTTTGGTGCCCATGCCCAATAGCTCAATTGCTTTGGTATTACAGCTATGAATTTCGGTGGACCCATAAAAAACCAGATTGTTTTCTTTAAGTCCTTCTGCACGAATGTCGTACCCTGCCTTTACATTTCGAGCCACGGCCAGGGCTGCAAAGTTGGCCATGGATCCGCCGCTGACCAGTAAGCCACTTGCCGTATTTGGAAAAGCGACAATCTCCTTGATCCAGTTTACGACTTGTTCTTCTACTTTATGACCTGCATGGTTGCCACCTCCTAAATTCGGGTTTAAAATAGAGGCCCAAAAATCGCCCATCACTCCGGAAATCGTGCCGTTGCCCATATACCAGGCCCAAAATCGGGGATGAATGTTGCCCATAGGGTAGGGCAGTATGTTTTTCTGAAGTTCGGTAAAAACGTCTTCAGCGGTACTCGGTTGTTTAGGTAAATCTGTTTTAAAAGTATTCAAAACGGCCTCTGGCATCTCTTGCCAAATTTTACGGTCCCTTACATTTTTGGTATAGTCAAAGGCTTCATCGACCATTTTGTGCATCAGGGCCTTTGATTGTTCCCAATCTTTAGGGTCAAGAGTTTCAAAATCTTCTAAATGTGCTTTCATCGGATGTTTTTTATACCTTTTCGAAGGTACTAACAAAACACCGGAAAACTAGGATGGGAGATTTTTTAAACGAAAGATGACGTTTTGATATATGATTTGGGCTATGGTTCATTGCCATAAGACAACATATTGGCCACTAGTGAAAGAATTAGGGGTGCAGTGCAGTTTAATTCGGGGAATTTAAAAATCACCCATACTTTGCAAACATCGACCTTCAATTTTTTTTATAATTCTGTCATTTTCTGCTGGATTTTTGCTAGACACAAATTCCCCAAGCTACCTTCATGGGTATGTTTACTATCGCGTTTGGGTGTAAAGGTGCCGTTTTCAATTTCTTGTCCCATTTTTTTATACGCGTCGCGAAATGGCATTCCTGATAAGACCAATTCGTTCAAGGTGTCGACGCTGAAGAGATAATCGTATTTAGGGTCTTCAAGAATAGTTTCGTTCACTCGTATCTCCTTTAAACTAAAGGTCATTATCTCTAAGCAGGCCTTCATATCTTGTATGGCCGGCACAATGATTTCCTTGACCAGTTGTAGATCTCGGTGGTACCC
>JBATIN010000428.1:0-3080 GCA_049667765.1 Flavobacteriaceae bacterium | reverse complement strand
GTATTCGTGAAGAGCTGATTACCGATATCAGCCTTACCTTAGGTAGCGATCAGAATCTTTTTGATGTAATGGAGCTACACTGTAGAAAGTTGAAAATACAAAACCCCGTTATTTCAAAAGAGGATCTCGATAAAATTAAGAACTATGACTCAAGTCCTGATTATAAGGTAGTTTCCATACCGATACTCTACGAAATTGAAAAAGGACACAACGGTCTTGAAGATGCCCTCGAATCCATTTTAAAACAAGCATCCCGCGCTATCGATGAAGGCACCAATATCATTATCCTCTCCGATAGAAATGTAAATGAAAAGAATGCCCCTATACCTGCTTTGTTGGCCTGTTCTTATGTAAACAGTGGCCTACAACGCTTGGGTAAACGTTCTAAACTTAGTATCATAATAGAATCAGCCGAGCCAAGAGAAGTACATCATTTCGCCTTACTTTTCGGTTTTGGCGCTAGCGCCATCAATCCATATTTGGTCAATGAGATCATTGCGGAACAGATCGATGAACATGACATAACCGAATTCACCTTTGACGAAGCGATAAAGAACTACAACAAAGCCATTGGTAAGGGTATTTTAAAGGTAATGAACAAAATAGGCATCTCAACCTTGAATTCATATCGCGGTTCACAATTGTTCGAGTGTATCGGAATAAATACTAAAGTAGTTGAAAAATACTTTCCGAACACAGCAACAAGAATACAAGGGGTCGGTCTTTATCAAATAGAAAAAGAAATCGCCAAAAGGCACCAAAATGCTTTTGCCAAGAAAGAAGTTGCCGCAACCCTTGATTTAGAAATAGGAGGCGAGTATCGATGGAGAAGAGATGGTGAAAAGCACATGTTCAACCCATTGTCCATAGCAAAACTTCAAAAAGCGGTTCGTGGCAATGAGGCCGATACCTATAAAGAGTTTGCCGATATGGTCAATGAGCAATCGAAGAATCTGATGACGATTCGCGGCCTATTTGAATTCTCCAATTACGACCCCATACCTTTAGAAGAAGTTGAGCCTTGGACAGAAATCGTAAAAAGGTTCAAAACCGGGGCTATGTCTTACGGTTCCATTAGTAAAGAAGCACATGAAAATTTAGCGATTGCCATGAACCGAATCGGTGGCAAGAGCAATTCAGGTGAAGGTGGTGAAGATGCCGATCGCTTTTACAAAAATGCAACGGGTGATTGGCGAAACAGTGCTATTAAGCAAGTGGCCTCAGGTCGTTTTGGTGTCACTTCCAACTACTTGACCAATGCACAAGAAATACAGATAAAAATGGCACAAGGGGCCAAACCAGGTGAAGGTGGTCAATTGCCAGGGCCTAAAGTGAACCCGGCAATCGCCAAGACCCGTAATTCTACCCCTTATGTGGGACTCATTTCGCCGCCGCCGCATCACGATATTTATTCTATAGAAGATCTTTCACAATTAATATATGACCTTAAGTCGGCAAATAGGCAGGCACGGATCAATGTAAAATTGGTTTCTGAAGTAGGTGTGGGAACTGTAGCCGCAGGAGTTTCAAAAGCGAAGGCCGATGTTGTCTTAATTTCCGGCTTCGACGGGGGTACCGGAGCCTCGCCGCTAACCTCCTTAAAACACGCGGGACTTCCTTGGGAATTAGGCATTGCAGAAGCGCAACAGACCTTGGTCATGAACGACTTGCGAAATAGAATCGTACTTGAATGTGACGGCCAACTAAAAACAGGTCGCGATGTGGCTGTAGCCTGCCTTTTAGGAGCAGAAGAATTTGGTTTTGCAACCGCTCCTTTAGTGGCTTCAGGATGTATTATGATGCGGGTTTGCCACTTAAACACCTGCCCGGTAGGTATAGCGACCCAAAACCCCGAACTACGTAAAAAATTCGAAGGAAAGCCCGAACATGTGGTCAACTATATGTACTTCGTAGCGCAAGAGCTTCGAGAAATTATGGCGCAGTTGGGCTTTCGAACCGTTAATGAAATGGTTGGCCAAGTACAAAAACTAGATCGCAAAAAAGCCATTAACCATTATAAAGCCAACGGAATAGACCTTTCGCCAATTCTTCATCAGGTAGATGTGCCTGCAGGTACCAAGTTCTACAATACAGAAAAGCAGCGCCACGATGTGGATAAATCCATTGAATTCGACATTATAGCCAAGGCAAACCCTTCTCTATTTAGAAAAGAAAAATTGAGTCTTGATTACCCTATACACAATACAGATCGCGCCGTCGGCGCCATCATCAGTAATGAAATTTCAAAAATTTATGGGGCCCAAGGCCTTCCAATAAACACCTTGAGATTGAACTTTACCGGATCTGCGGGTCAAAGTTTTGGAGCCTTCGCAACCAGAGGTTTAACCATGACCGTGAATGGAAATACAAACGATTACTTAGGAAAGGGTCTATCAGGAGCTAAATTGGTCATAAAAGTACCCGAAGGTTCAACTATAGTTCCAGAAGATAACGTGATCACAGGGAATGTGACATTATACGGGGCAACTGCCGGACGCGCTTATATTAATGGTAGGGCAGGAGAACGATTTTGTGTACGAAATTCGGGAGCAAAAGCAGTAGTAGAAGGGATTGGCGATCACGGTTGCGAGTATATGACAGGTGGGGTGGCTGTGATTCTTGGGGAAGTAGGACGAAATTTCGGAGCCGGAATGAGTGGTGGGATAGCCTATGTCTATGACCCTAAGAAGACCTTTGAAAAAAATTGCAACACGGAGGCCCTAAACTTGTTAAAAGTAGAGGAAGATAACGACATCAACCAACTCAAGGAACTTATCGAAAGTCATTACAATTATACGATGAGCCCGCTGGCCCAACGCATATTGGAACATTGGGAAACTAGTTTGCAGAATTTCGTAAAAGTATTCCCCGAAGAATACAAACAGGCATTGATTCGTCTAGAAAGTGAAAAGTTGGAAACAATATAAAATCGAAACATGGGAAAGATAACTGGATTTTTGGAATTCGATAGAAAGGTTGAGACATACGCACCGGTAGAAAAACGCGTAAAAAATTATAATGAATTTACAGTACCCTTAAAAGAAAAAGACCTCAAAGAGCAAGGGGCTCGTTGTATGGAC
>JBATIN010000427.1:0-2231 GCA_049667765.1 Flavobacteriaceae bacterium | reverse complement strand
ACTTGAGGGTACTTTCGATATTATCGTATCCAATCCACCTTATGTGAGAGCGTTAGAGAAAAAAGAAATGTCGAACAATGTAAAAAAGTATGAACCTTCTTCGGCATTATTCGTGCCTGATGAAGATCCATTAAAGTTTTATAAAAAAATTATTGAATTCTCTTTGCAGCATTTAGCTCAAAATGGCCAACTTTACTTTGAAATAAATCAATATTTGGGAAAAGAAACCATCCGACTTTTAAAAGAGTATGATTTTAAGGATATTGAACTTAAAAAAGACCTTTTTGGCAATGATCGTTGTATTAAGGCCTTGAAGCCGATATTGTGAAATTGAGTATGTGAAATTAAATTATATGAAAAGCATAGTAGTATTTTGTGGAAGCAGTGAAGGGAACGACCCAAGTATTATTAATGCTGCCGGGCAATTAGGACAGACTTTGGCAGACCGGAAGATAAGGTTAGTATATGGAGGCGCCAAAATTGGGATTATGGGCCATGTAGCACAAAATGTACTAGATCATCAAGGTGAAGTTATCGGCGTGATCCCTGAATTCTTAAGGCAAAAAGAGGTATTTCATAATGGCCTGACCGAACTTATCATCACTAAAAATATGCACGAGCGTAAGCTTAAAATGCATGAGCTTTCAGACGGTATCATCACCCTGCCAGGGGGCTATGGAACTTTAGAAGAGCTTTTTGAGATGATTACATGGGCACAACTAGGGCTACATCAAAAACCTATTGGAATCTTAAATACGAACGGTTTTTATGACGACCTTCTTAAAATGATACAGAAAATGGTTGCCTTAGGCTTTCTTATACAAGAAAATTATGACATGATCTTAGTCGATGACAATGTTTCGGGTTTATTGCTCAAGATGAAAAATTACGTTCCGTTACCTTTGCCCAAATGGATTAAAACAGAAGAGGTCTAAGTCTCATTACATTATCAACTGTGCTACTTAAAGATGACCTTTGCCCCGTAGTGAAACTTAAAGCATTTAATATAGCCAAGCAGCGTAACATTCATGACTACAAAAGAAAAAATAGAAATGCTCCGAGAAGCCCTTCGTGAGCATAATTATAAGTATTATGTCTTAGATGCCCCTGTCATCTCGGATTATGAGTTTGATATGCAATTAAAAGAGTTACAAACTTTGGAGGCTCAGCATCCGGAGTTTTATGATGTCAGCTCGCCCACGTTAAGGGTAGGAGGTGAAGTCACTAAAAATTTTGATACGGTGGCCCATGAACACCGCATGTATTCTTTAGACAATTCGTATTCCAAAGAAGATCTTGAAGATTGGGAAAAACGCATTCAACGCGGGTTGGGCGGAGTCGAAGTTGAATTCACCTGTGAACTAAAATATGATGGTGCTAGTATAAGTTTGACTTATGAAGACGGCATATTAAATCGTGCTTTGACACGTGGTGATGGTTTTCAGGGCGATGATGTGACAACGAATATTAAAACCATTCGTTCTGTGCCTTTGCGACTAAAAGGCGATTATCCTAAAAAATTTGAAATACGCGGAGAAATTGTACTGCCCCTAGAAGGGTTTGCCAAAATGAACCAAGAACGTATCGAGAATGGCGAAGAACCTTATATGAACCCGAGAAATACGGCTTCGGGAAGCTTAAAACTACAGGATAGTGCCCAGGTGGCCCAGCGCCCTTTGGATTGTCTCTTATACGGAATCGTAGGTCAGAACACCGGTATTACAACGCAATGGCAAATGCTCGAAAAGGCACGCCAATGGGGGTTTAAAGTACCCAAGGAAGCCGAGTTGTGCAAAACCACCGACGAGGTTTTCAATTTTATTGAACGGTGGGATGTTCAAAGACACCAATTGCCATATGAAACCGATGGGGTGGTGGTAAAAGTAAACCATCTACAACACCAAGAGGAATTAGGCTATACCGCAAAATCGCCCCGTTGGGCCATGGCCTACAAGTTCAAGGCCGAACAGGTGTCTACGGTACTCAACGAAATCACCTACCAAGTAGGGCGTACAGGGGCTATAACTCCCGTTGCAAACTTGCAGCCGGTACTGTTGGCCGGCACTACGGTTAAAAGGGCTTCATTACACAATGCGGATCAAATTGCAAAGTTGGATATTCGTGAACGCGATACCGTTTTTGTAGAAAAAGGAGGGGAGATCATCCCTAAAATAATCGGTGTCGACTTTTCAAAAAGGCCTCATGATTCCGTGCCAACTATTTATATTGAC
>JBATIN010000426.1:0-4168 GCA_049667765.1 Flavobacteriaceae bacterium | reverse complement strand
CTCGAGTAGTTTTTGTTATCATTGGCTTAAAGTATTGAATACCACCCGCACATGTTGTATTTTTGTGTAGAATTGACCAAGTTTAATTTCAGTGGTGAAATGAGCTTATGCCAATTTATTTAATACTGAAAAATGACGATCAAAAATATACAGGAAGAAATAATAGACGAATTTTCAATGTTCGATGATTGGATGCAGCGCTATGAATATATGATAGAGCTTGGTAAGTCGTTGCCATTGATCGATGCGAAGTACAAGACCGACGATAATACTATAAAAGGATGCCAAAGTAAAGTGTGGGTGCATGCTGAACTGGAGGACGATAAATTGGTTTTTACGGCCGATAGTGATGCCATAATTACCAAAGGGATCATTGCCATTTTAATTCGTGCCTTTAGCAATCAAAAACCACAGGATATTATCGACGCAGATACCCAATTTATTGATGAAATAGGGCTTAAGGAGCACTTATCGCCTACCCGCGCCAACGGTTTGGTGAGTATGATCAAACAATTGAAATTGTACGCGGTAGCGTACCAGACACAACTAAATTAAAAAGAAAATGAGCGAAGAAAATACGACCATAGACACCCAAGAATTGGGCGAAAAAATAGTAAACGTACTGAAAACCATATATGACCCCGAGATTCCGGTCGATATATATGAGCTTGGTCTTATCTATGATGTCTTTGTAAACGAGGATAACGAAGTAAAGATCTTAATGACCCTGACATCACCAAACTGTCCCGTTGCAGAAAGCCTTCCTGTTGAGGTAGAAGAAAAGGTGAAATCATTGAACGCCGTAACCGACGCGGAAGTAGAGATTACCTTCGACCCTCCATGGACCCAAGATTTAATGAGCGAAGAAGCGAAATTAGAACTTGGATTACTTTAATAATTCCAAAAACCGACCGGTCGAATGCCTCACGCTAAGCGCAGTCGCAGCGGGGTTGAGACCTAATATCTATGGCTGAAGAAATCGTAAATAGAGTCGCGCAAAGCAAGCTAATCACTTTTGACCTAGAGGATTACTACCCAGAGGGCAAACGAGTTCAGTTCGATATAAAAGATTGGCTGTATGAAGGAATGATCCTAAGGGAAAAAGAATTCAGAAGCTTCGTTGCCGAGCACCATTGGGCACAATATAAAGATGCTTTTGTGGCCTTGCAATGTTCTACTGATGCGATTATACCCGGGTGGGCCTTTATGCTATTGACCGCTCACTTGAGTGCTTATGCCAGTAAAATTGTACAGGGTACTTTAATTGATTTGGAAACTTCTTTATATCAGTCAATACTTGAAAAACTCGATGTTTCAGGTTTTAAAAATAAAATGGTGATTATTAAGGGTTGCAGCAAAAAACCTGTACCTCCAAATGCCTATTTGTTGATAACTAGTAAGTTACAGCCTGTGGTAAAAAGCCTTATGTACGGCGAGGCATGCTCTTCGGTACCATTGCTAAAGAACAAATAATGTTAATAACGCACTTGTTCATTTGTTAATAATTCTTACATTTGCCCCTCAAAACTATAATTAAACACTAAACATTATGAAAAAGTTAGTATTTACAATGTTAGCGATTTTCGCATTTTCAATGTCATATGGCCAGACCATTGATGAATTGAAAGCGGAGCAAGCTACCAAAAAAGACTCTATCGCCGCTATTCAAGGGAGGGTCGATGCCTTACAAGGCCAAATTGATAAATTTCCAGGCTGGAAGAAAGGCGCTTTTGGCACCCTAGGGGCCAACCTATCAGGTTTCAAAAATTGGTATTCGCAAGGCAAGCCGAACAATTCTTCAGGTAACATAGGTGCAACGGTAAACGCATTTGCCAATTTAGACAAGGAGAAATATTTCTGGAGAAATTCAGGAAACATTAACGTCCAGTGGGTAAAATTGGATGATAAGGACAATCCTGATGATAGTGATAAGTTTAACGGTACGACCGATGTGTTCAATATCACCTCACTTTATGGATATAAGTTAAACGATAAGTTTGCGATTTCGGCCTTGGGCGAATATCGTACATCCATTATCAACAATTTTAACGATCCGGGTTATTTAGATCTTGGGGTCGGTGCAACATGGACTCCCGTTCAAGATATGGTGGTCGTGATACACCCTTTGAACTACAACTTTGTTTTTGCAAAAAACGATGCAGTGTACGAATCATCTATGGGTGCTAAAATAGTAGTAGACTATACCCGACAGATCGGCGCCGTAAATTTCAAAACGAATTTTTCTACTTTTCAGAGTTATAAGAGCGGAGATCTTTCGAACTGGACATGGATCAACTCGTTCGGATATACTCTATGGAAAGGTATAGGTCTAGGCTTTGAGTTCGGCTTGCGTGACAACAAGCAAGAAGGCTTGGCCAATTTGCAGAAAACGAACGCTACCGCAACTTTTAACGACCTTGATAACAAGGTGCAGACCTATTGGTTGTTTGGTTTGAACTACTCGCTATAAGTTTTCGAAAAAAACATCAAGTAGTTATAAAACAAAATGCCCTCTGTGAAGAGGGCATTTTTAGTTAAGTAGGATCCGTTAAATTTGGTTGAACAGTCAAAAATTAAACTTTTAGGTCAAGCTTAGAATTGGGTTAAACAATCTCCCGATTAATCGGGGTTACTAATTTTCGGTCAAGTTTTATTCATTTGGGATAAAAGCACTAACTAATAAATACAGGGCGAATGTAATTTTACAAATTCGCATGACGTAATTTTTGTTGTGAAGCGTGTTATTATTGTTGTGAAATGGGTTAAAAAGTATGGTGTGATCGATAAAATGCCAGTCGCCTTAAACACTTGTGAATAAAAAAGCCCCTTTATCGAGGGGCATTTTTTATTCAAGTAGGTTTCAAGTAAAATTTGGTCTTAGTTTTTGTAGGCTATAAGGTTGGTTTTGGGGTAACCTTCCTTTAGATTTTCAGTCAAGTTCAAGGGTTGATTTGGGATTAACACTATCACTTAATTACAATGTAAAAGTAGAACACATTTAGCATTCGACTAAATTTTTGTTGTGAAGTGCACGGGGAATGTTGTGAAAAATATAAGCGGCTATTTTTATCGATGAAATACAATTAAAAAGGTATTTTTTATAGATAGGGTATTTGGAATCAACCTGTTACAATAAGGAACCTTTGTGCTAGTATGTTTGTAACTGTACTATTTACTTTTCATAAATGTAAATACTTGAAAATTAAGTACCTTGTTATGACAAAAGCCTTGGAGATGAAAAAACTGCTTCTCCCCCCGTTATTGCTTTTTACTTCCTTTTTGTTTTCGCAAACAAAAGTTGATAGCCTTCAATTGTCAATAGATGAATCTTTCATAGGCAAAGGAATTCCATATTACAAAAATTTTCAGCCTGTAGAGTACAACAGCGATAAACAGAATTGGGCTGCCTGCCAAAATGCGGAAGGCATCATGTATTTTGCTAATAATTCTGGAGTGCTTGAATATGACGGAACCGCATGGCGGAAAATTAAGATTTCCGACAACTCAGCGGTATTTGGGTTGGATATCGATGATTTAGGTACGGTATACGTAGGAGGTCAAAATGAATTTGGATATTTGAAAGCCTCAGATTCTGGTCCTTTGAACTATGTATCACTGAAACCCAAGCTGAACGATACAGCACTCCAATTTGGATCGGTCAGAAAAGTACATGCTACGAGCAAAGGAACGTTTTTTGTAACCGATAATTATATTTTTTTGTATGCCACGGGCACTTTGTCTACCATAAAATATTCTGACGGACTAAACTCCAACATGAGTTTCACAGTAGATGATACGCCTTACATATGGTCTTATCTCAATGGATTGGAAAAAATACAAGGAACAAAAAGAAAGGAAGTCATCCCTCCCGATGTCTTAGGAATAAGAGCAATAAGTGGCATTACTCTATTAAATGGAGAGTTGTTATTGGCTAGTTTTAATCATGGATTATTTCTGTGGAAAGAAGGTATTTTAGTTCCTTTCGCTACTCAACATATAAATTTGTTTACCGAAGGAATCATATACTGTACAACAGTACTTTCTTCTGGCGAAATTGCCCTCGGTACATATCGAAAAGGGTTAATCATAATTGATAGTAATGGTCGAATAAACACGGCCTTTGACAATCGTGTAGGGCTTCCCGAAAGTAGTATCTATAATCTTTACC
>JBATIN010000425.1:0-4656 GCA_049667765.1 Flavobacteriaceae bacterium | reverse complement strand
CTTCTGAAGACGGTGATATTTTATTTCAAAATGTAAATATTAATTTAGCAAAGGGCGATAAAGTAGCCCTGATATCTAGAGATTCTCGTGCAACCACTGCCTTTTATGAAATTTTAAACAAGAATAGAAAAGCAGATAAAGGAGAGTACCAATGGGGTATAACCACGAATCAATCGTATTTGCCCGCCGATAATTCAAGTTTCTTTAATGATAGTATCAACTTGGTCGATTGGTTGCGCCAATGGGCCAAAACAGAAGAAGAGCGTGAAGAGGTCTATGTACGCGGATTTCTTGGCAAAATGCTTTTTAGTGGTGATGAGGCCCTAAAGAAATGTACGGTCTTATCTGGAGGTGAAAAGGTACGATGTATGCTGAGCAGAATGATGATGCTAAGAGCCAATGTATTAATGCTCGATGAACCGACCAACCATTTAGACCTTGAAAGCATTACCGCCTTCAACAATTCCCTGAAAAATTTTAAAGGCACCGTTATTTTTACAACCCATGATCATGAGTTTGCACAAACAGTTGCCGATCGAATCATAGAATTGGCGCCTAAAGGCAATATTGATAGGTATTTAACGTTCGATGAGTACATGTCTGACAAGGCATTAAAGGAACAGCGCGAAAAAATGTACGCTATACCCGTTTGACTATTGTAGAACCCAAATTCTTACATTATGAAAACCTACAAGATTTTTTATGCCGTATTGGCATTGTTTATCATTGGATGTAGTAAATCTGATGACAATGGCGGAACGCCCGAAGAAATAGGGGCAAAGGCCGATTATACCCTTCTAGTGAGCGCTAATGGCCTGTTAAAGGCTGAACCGTTGAATGCAACTTCCGAAACTTTTACCATAAATCCTGGCAAAAGCCCATTTACTGACATGGTGATGCCCCAAGCAACTTTCAAAAATGGGTCGGTGCTTAGCACTTATCAAAGAACGACCGAATGTGGTGGAGAACTGACCATATACGATTTTAGTGACCATAGCTCATCTAAAGTAGAGGTTTTTGGGGATTTGGAGGCTTGTTCATTAACAGTTAACGGAATCGCACATCACGATACTTCATTTTTTATTGCATACTCTTTGATAACCGACACAAGAACCGATTATTTTGTTAGGGTACTTGAGAGCTCTGGTTCAAGCTTTGTTGATGTGTCGATCAACAAAAAACCGATTCAGATGGTTGTTGCCAAAAACCGACTGTTTGTATTGACAAAAGACGAAGAGGTAACCCTTGAGAATGGGTTAATAGTGATGGACTTAAAGAGTAATGGTCTAATTTTCGAGAATAATTTAGGACTTGATGTTCGAAAGATGTTGGTGAATAACGAGGGTAATTTAATCATAAGTTATGAAGAGCTTCACACCGTGTTGGATGCCTCTACCTTTGGTCAAAAATATGTGAATTATCAAAGTGGTCTTGAGCCAAAGTTTTCTAACGCGAACACGACTAATTTCGATGGATCTGGAAAATTGTATTATGAACGGCCTCCAACTGGCGAAAGCGCTCATGCCAATATCCCTGCGATCTATGATTTTGGTACCAATACCGCATTTCTCTATATCTATGAAAATTTTTTAACCCAAGCACAAATAGAATTCGAACTGGAAATAGGTGATACTACCATGGTTTGTTATGACGAAAACAGTGGTTTAATGCTGATAGGATATAAAAAGGCGGGAAGCACGACTAAAGGTGGAGTGCTACGAGTAAAACCAGTACCAGACCCGGAGTTCGTGGACAACATTAATGTGGACGGAATTCCATACGATATCTTTGTGAAATAAAGTGTGTTTAAATATTGAATTAAAAAATCCCGCCAAGCGGGATTTTTATTTTTAAGCATTGAAATATTTACTTCGCCATATTTGGGGGCTAAAGTTTTTGCCCAAAGCAAAGCCATAAAATATGACTATAGAGGCAATACATTTAAACATAAAGAAAAACATAAGCCAAAACTCTGCCCTAGAACTTTGTTTTGAAAACAAGCCTTCTGGTACTAATAAAGTGACAAAATAGCTAATAGCTAGCACAATAAGAACGAGGTTTACAATGCTCTTGAAAGGCCACATTAGTAGTTTTCGTAAGGGGTGCAAATCGGTACCCCACTGGTGTATAAGGTAATAATAATCATTTCCCATGGGTGCGAATAATAAAGGGTCGTCTTTGTCCTTGAGCTTAAAAAGCTTTGAAGGGGCAATAATTTTAAACCCTTTTAATTCGGTGTCATGTACTTTTTCCAGTTCCCTAATCTCGGCTATTGCCTCTGGGGGTATTTCTCCCTTGAATAAACTTGAGTCAAGAAAGCGAAGGCGGTAGTCAATGCAAATAGTGCGTATATGACTTATATGAAAAACCCTATCCATGGCCATAGAATCGAAGTCAAAATCATTATAGTGATTTTCTGAGCGAGCGAGATTACTGTCGATACGTAAGTGCTGTGCCTTTGTATCTTGCAAAATTTGTTGCACTTCCTCTAGTAACTTTTTTTGCTTCGATTCATCTTTCTGCTTGGTTTGTAAAAGCTTTTTGTGAATGTTAGTATTTTTTAAAATCATTTCTTTTTCTTTAGCAACTTTCCAAATTTAGGAATTTCAATGACAACATTTTTTTTAACTGACTTTTCTAAAAAGTTAATTATTTGTTAATTTCTTTGAACTGCACAATGTGTTAACATCTATAGCTGTTAATAATTGTATCTTGGCGTTAAATTTCAACCTTTCGTCGATCTTATAATTAACCCCCTGTAAAAACTTATGCGCCGCCCCGACTGCCCCTCGATTATTAGCGTATGCTTCTTATTTGTTAGTTTTATTTCCTTTGCCCAAAAAGATTTTTCAGACCCTGAAAAATCAATTATTACAAATACTGAGAGCTCGAAAAATCATAAAACATTATTAGCTGCCATGCGGGCGGCCGATTTAGAAGACGTCCTCAGTTATGATGGTCCTTATACGGTATTCGCGCCTTCTGACCTAGCATTCAAGAAATTGTCAAACCGAGAAATTTCGGAACTGTTACGGCCTGAGAATAAACGAAAGCTTCATGAACTGGTAACCTATCATATCGTAGCTGGTAAATTATCTGCTTCAAAAATTTTAAGAGCTATGTGCAGCGGAAACGGTAAGGCAACTTTCACAACTGTGCAAGGAGACGACATAACGGCAACTATGAACGGTATTGATATTGTTTTAACCGACTCACATGGCAATATTGCCAAAATCACGGTAGCTGATGTAGACCAATGCAATGGAGTAATTCACGAAATAGATTCTGTTATACTCCCTTCTAAAATTTGAGGGAGTTATTATCTTAGTTCCGCGCCAAGTTCCTTTTCGAAGCGTTGCTGCAACGTATTCATGATTTTATCGATTTGTTTATCGGTAAGGGTGCCATTTTCGTCTTGCAAGATAAAGCTAACTGCGTATGATTTTTTACCTTCTGGAAGATTATTACCCGTATAGACATCAAAAAGGGAGATGTTCTTCAAAAATTTCTTTTCGGTCTGATAGGCCATTTTATAAATTTCATCAAATGAAACTTTTTGATCGATCAATAGTGCCAAATCTCTACGAACCTCGGGATATTTAGGAAGGCTCTTAAAAACAATTATACCTTTTTTGGCCAATGCAGTTAAATTATCCCAACTAAATTGGGCATAAAGTACCTCTTGTTTAATGTCAAAATGCTTGGTCACTTTTTTTTTGATTACCCCGAAACGAACCATTTCCTTATCGTTTGATTGCAAAATAATTCCTTCGGAAAATAGAGGGTCTATTAAGGGAACAGCATCAGTATCCTTTATTCCTAACCGTGCAAGCACATTTTGCACCATGGCTTTTAAAAAATAAAAGTCGGTTTTTTTTTCTTGTTGGCTCCAATTGTCATTATTTCTATTTCCTGTTGTATAGAGTGCCAATTGTTTGCATTCGACCCTTTCATTGTTTAGAACTTGATATGTATTTCCGAATTCAAAAAACTTAAGATCTGATTTTTTTCGGTTTATATTGTACGAAACAGTTTCCAATCCGGTAAATAACAAAGACTGGCGCATTACGGATAGGTCAAGGCTTAAAGGGTTTAACATGGTTACGGCATGACCTTGGTCGCCTTCCAGAAGTTCATTGTACGCAGGCGAGGTTAGACTGTTGGTCATTATCTCGTAAAAGCCTTGAGAGGCCAATAAATCTCCTATTACATTTTGAATTTTATAATCATCAAACTTAGAGGCAGTAGCGATTGAAGCATTTAATTTGGTCTTAAATTCAATATTGTTGTAACCATATACCCTTAAAATTTCTTCAATAACGTCAACCTGTCTTTGAACATCTACCCTATAGGACGGTACCACAAGCCCCATTCCTGACTCGGTAACATTTTTAACCTTAATTTCTAAAGACGCTAAAATCGATTTGATCATGTCTTTCGGAATTTCTTGACCGATCAAGCGATAGATTTTATCAAATGCCAGAAATACTTCAAAATCTTTTTTCTTTTTCGGATAGAGGTCGATGATATCAGAAGTAATATCACCGCCAGCGATTTCCTTTATCAAAAGGGCAGCTCTTTTCAGGCAATATTCGACATTATCAATGTCGATACCTCTTTCAAATCGAAAAGATGCATCGGTATTCAACCCATGTC
>JBATIN010000424.1:0-3887 GCA_049667765.1 Flavobacteriaceae bacterium | reverse complement strand
TCTTTCAGGTGCATCAGGGTAATTTTTTTAGGATATTTCTTCATGATGGCCAAAGGGTCTCCCCCGCCGTGATGGGCCCAAAAAACATCCAACTCAAAGGTAAAATCAGTGGCATTTTCGGCCATATAATCAAATAAAGTACCGTCTTTGTAGGGTCGAAATTCATAACCATGTGCGTGATAGACCAGGGAAATTCCGTTTTCTTTCAGCACTTTACCGGCCTTGTTGAACACCTCGGTGGCGTGTTGGGTTTCTTTTAGATCCCATTTGTTATCATCATGGGGTACCCAGGCACACATCACGTATTTTGCGCCAAATTTTTTGGCATTTTCAACGGCAATCTGAGGGTCTTTTTCAAGCTCTTCAAATCCTGCACCCACACTTACCACACTCATGTCGCGAGAAGCCAGTTCTTTTTGAAAATCTTCCAACGACATTCCGTAGGTGCCCCCACCTTCCAACTTGGTGATGCCCCACGATTGTATAACATCTAAGCTTCCGGTTACGTCTTCTTTAAACTCATTTCTTAGGCTGTATAGTTGTAGTCCCACTTCTTGGGCCGCCATCGGGAGACTTATTACTGCGATTGCGATACTGAGTACTGTTTTTTTCATTTTCGGGGGTGATTTTGTTATTCTTGTTCGAGTATTATTTTTGTTTTTTTAATCTCCCCTCTTTAGGCCCCATAACTATCGGGTGAGGGGAATGAATCCGCCAATTGGCGGAGAAAGGGGAACCCTTCTCCCGGCAGGCAGGTTTGACTCGCAAACTAACTCTCATACACCTAAGTTTGGGGTTATTGAGTTTGGCTTGGGCTTTCAACCCCTCCGCCTATCGGCACCTCCCCTTGAAATAAGGGGAGGACCCATAAATCAAACTTATTTTTATGTCAACAAATTTCCTTTGTCATCCCAGGTGGCGATGGTGCCTCGGGTGCTTTGATCGATGCATTTGGCGATCCACTCGGGGTCATATGCAACACCGTGTTGATCTAGAACATCTTGTGGTACACCGTCCCAAACATTGGGTTGGTTTCCTTTATACCCTAGATCTGCAATGCCTACTTTTGAGGTGTAATAGCCTGTTACCGTAAGTCCGCGCATCATGTAGAAAAACTGGATTTCCAAAGGCTGTTTGTCTAATGGAATTTCGGTATCGTGCCAGCAAATCTGGTCACAGATCTGTTTTTTCTGTTCTAAGGTGGCTGATTTGAATTCGGTACCGAATTCCGTGTTGCTTTTATGATCTAGCCACATTAGGCCGCCCAAGAGTGTCGGTGCCATGGTGGGAATGTCTTTGCCCATGAACTCTACCAATTCCGGCACGCCTGCTTCAATAGGCCCGCCGTGCGGTTCTTTAGGGGGTAGGATAACAACACTCAAGGCCGCAATAGTCTCCATTTCATGCGCATTGAACAATTCTTCGGCGTTCAGTAATTCAATTCGTTTTAGCTCCGCCGGGGTACGTCCAAAATATTTTTCGCTTGTCTTGGCAATGGCTTGGTCAACGGTTTCTCCGTTTTCGGTTTTACACGCGTTAAAAACGATGCCCGTGCCGGCTGCCGCACCTCCAAGAATTAAAGTCTGTAAACTCTTTCTTCTATCCATCTCTTAAATATTTTGTTGTTTAAGTTGTTCAATAATATAATCCGAAGCTCGCCAAGAGAGTGCCATAATCGTCCATGTACAGTTTTTATCCGCTTGCGAAACAAAAACGCCCGCATCAACTATAAAAACATTGTCTACATCATGTAACTGCTGAAACTTATTGGTAACAGAGGTCTTTGGGTCATCGCCCATTCGAGTTGTGCCTACTTCGTGGATAATTTCGCCAGGGGCATGTAAGCCATAATCTCGGTCTTTTCCTGGTTTTTCACTTAGATAGATACCGCCCATGTTATGCGTTATTTCTTCAAAAGTCTCATGCATATGTTTTGCTTGCTCTCTTTCATAATCCGACCATTGGTAATTAAATTTTAAGACAGGAATACCAAACTGGTCAACTGTTGTAGGGTCAATTTCACAATAGTTTTCTTTACGGGCAAGGCCTTCACCACGCCCTCCGAAACCAATGGTAGCCCCGTAATATTTTTTCACATCATCTCTTAGACTCTCTCCATAACCCCCTGGTTTTAATCCCAGATATTTGTTCAGGCCATTAGGGTCATACCCAAAACCGTAGTTGGGCTGGCCCATGCCGCCCCAAACTTCGATATGATACCCCCGTGGGAATTTCAGTTTAGAATTATCGCCCCACCATGGCGAATACACATGCATACCACCTACCCCATCTTCGTTATACGAAACTTTACGATTCATTAAACCTGGAATTAAAGCAGAACCACTGGCACCCGTAGAATCATGTAAATATTTTCCAACAATATCGCTACTGTTTCCTAAGCCATTAGGGTGTTGCTTACTTTTAGAATTCAAAAGGATACGTGCTGTGCTACAGGCAGATGCAGCCAAGACAACAACCTTTGCTCTAAGCTTGTATTCTTTACGGTCATCTTTACTTATGTAGGATACCCCCGTTGCTTTTCCTTCTGCATCTGTGGTTACTTCACGCACCATGGCGTTTACAAAAATCTTTACTTTAACACCACTCTTCTGTGCCGGAAATATCAAGCAGCTACCTGCCGAGAAATCGGCATAAACGGAACAAGAACGCCCACACTGGCCACAATAAAAACAAACACCACGATCATTATTTATCTTTTTGGTCAACATGGACAGCCTACCTGGAATTACCGGAACGCCCGATTTCTTTGCTCCATTGATATAAAACAACTCGTGCAATCTAGGTTTTGGCGGGGGAAGAAAAAATCCGTCTGGATCATTTTCTAGTCCTTCATTGGTTCCAAAAACACCAATTAATTTATCCAGCTTATCGTAGTAGGGTTTAACATCATCGTAGCCTATGGGCCAATCATCTCCGTGGCCATCCCTAGTTTTTCCTTTAAAATCTTTTGGCCCGAAACGCAGTGAAATACGCCCCCAATGGTTGGTTCTGCCCCCTAGCATTCGGGCGCGCCACCATCTAAAGTTAGTGCCTTCGGCTTGTGTATAAGGTTCTCCTTCCACTTCCCAATCGCCCCAAGACATATCCCATTCCCCAAAAGCACGGTCGGTACCGGCACCTCTTCTTGGCGACTCATAAGGCCATTTTAACTGTGTTTGTGTAACGGGGTCCGCCGGATCAAAAAACGGTCCTGCTTCTACCACAGCAACATTTAAACCTGCGTCTGCCAATTGTTTTGTGGCCATACCGCCACCTGCACCTGATCCAACAATGATCACGTCATAAATTTCCGTTGATTCCTTTATCTGCATTTTATGATAGTTTGATTACGACAATTTAAGGTTTTTTTGAACAATACAATGGCAGGTACTGCCATCTATTAAAAAAAAATGTGTTCGTACACGGATTTGAGGCATTTGTATACAACTAGTAGATTGATTTATTAACTTATCCCAAAATTCAATCGCATGGTACTGCATATAAATTCATATTAACCAAACTCTTATGAAAACAGCAACTTCATTTATCGACCGCAGAAAATTTATAAAAGGTACGACCGCCATACTTGCCTTAAGTTCGTTAGGCGCTTATGGTTTTGAGGCGACGTATCGCGACAAACCCTGGCGTGTTGGCCTAATTGGTTGCGGCTGGTATGGTACCAGTGATCTTTTTAAATTGATTCAAGTAGCCGAAGTCGACGTTATTTCAGTTTGTGATGTCGATTCAAATTTTATGGAAAGTACGGCATCGCAAGTAGCGGAACGACAAAAATCAAAAAAGAAGCCGAAGATGTACGGCGACTATAAAAAGATGCTCGGTGAAAGCAAGTTGGATATTGTTTTAATAGGCTCCCCAGACCATTGGCA
>JBATIN010000423.1:0-14597 GCA_049667765.1 Flavobacteriaceae bacterium | reverse complement strand
CATTATGCCCATCTATGTTTAATGCGATTACCGTTATGAATTGGGCGGCCCGATTATTTACGCCCTTAAGTTCGTCAAGCAACCTATTCATGTTGTCATTGGCATTATTTTGAGGTCCCGCATATCGGGCCGAATACACGCCGGGCGCGCCATGTAATGCATCAACTTCAAGGCCAGTATCGTCTGCAAAACAATCAAGACCATAATTATGGGTAATAAAATCGGCCTTGATTTTGGCGTTTTCTGTAAGGGTAGTGCCCGTTTCCACTATTTCGTCATGACAATCGATATCATTTAAAGACAACAAAGTGTACTGCTTTGGGAGTAAGGCTTTTACTTCCAAGAATTTATTTTGATTGTGGGTGGCGAAAATAAGTTGCATAACTTCAAAAATAGTAATTTTATGCTATGGAATTAAAACTGCCACCAGCCTTTGTTTTTATCTTTTTCGGTTCGTTTATGTACTTGTTAGCGCGGTTTATGCCCATAGGTGAATTTGACTTTTTCGGAAAAAACTACTTGATGCTTGCACTTTGCGCTGCCGCACTGCTTATCGGTATTATTTCTTTGGTACAATTTTTCGCCAAAAAGACCTCGATCGATCCGCGGAGTCCTGCCAAAGCCTCAAAATTGGTTCAAAACGGACTTTACGCTTATTCTCGTAACCCCATGTACCTTGCCCTGCTTTTGCTTTTGCTAGCCTGGGGCCTATGGTTGGAAAATGCCTTTAATACCTTGCTTGCCGCTGGATTTGTTGCCTACATGAATCGCTTTCAGATTATTCCCGAAGAAACCTTCCTTCTTGATAAATTCGGCGATGTATATAAAAAATACTGTATTGCTGTGAGGCGTTGGTTCTAAACCCTTAAAAAACGATCAAAATTTGACGGATTGGTGACACCCATAACTTTTGATAACATTACATGGCGCTTGAGCGAATTTCTTTATACTTTTGCTGCTTCAAATTTTCAATAATATGGTGGTTGTGGGTAGAAAATATATATTCGATTTCGATAGTACTTTAACTAGGGTAGAAGCTTTAGACGTGTTAGCTGAAAAGACTTTAGCAGGTAGGTCTAATAAAGAAGAAATCATTAAAGAAATTCAAAAAATCACGAATTTAGGTATCGACGGTGATATTTCGTTTACCGAATCTCTTGAGCGTAGAATAAAATTACTGAATGCAAATAAGTCCGATTTGGCGGATCTAGTGGCCGAACTAAGGCAGAAAATTTCAAAATCGATAGAATCTAACAAAGAGTTTTTTGAAAAGTTTTCAGACGATATTTATGTTATCTCATGCGGATTCAAAGAATTTATCGATCCAATTGTCAAAGAATACAACATTCCTTCAGATAGGGTGTATGCCAATACGTTTAGGTTCGATGAATCTGGAAATATTATCGGATTTGACGAAACTAATCCATTGTCGCAGCATAATGGAAAAATAGAATGCCTAAAGCAAATGAACCTCGAGGGTGAAGTACAGGTCATTGGCGATGGTTACAGTGATTATGTAATGCGCGAGGCCGGTATTGCCGATAAATTCTTTGCTTATACCGAAAACGTACATCGGGAAAAGGCCGCGAAGAATGCAGATCATGTTGCGCCTAACCTCGATGAGTTTCTTTTCGTTAACGATTTGCCCCGTAATATTTCGTATCCAAAAAACAGAATCAAGATTTTGTTGTTGGAAAATGTACATCCTGCAGCTTTTGAAAATCTTTCGCAAGATGGGTTTTCGGTAGAGTTGGTAAAAGAAAGTCTTTCGGAAGAAGAACTGATAAAACGAATAAAAGGCGTGCACGTATTGGGCATTCGTTCAAAAACCCAAGTGACCCAAAAAGTGTTGGACGCGGCTAACAAACTTTTGGTGGTCGGCGCATTCTGTATCGGCACCACTCAAATAGACCTGGACTATTGTAGAAAAAAAGGAGTTGCCGTTTTCAACGCTCCTTATAGCAATACTCGTTCGGTGGTGGAATTGGCTATTGGCGAGATTATCATGTTAATGCGTTCCGTTTTTCCGCGTAGTACCGAAATCCATAAAGGACAATGGAACAAAACAGCGGCCAATTCGCGTGAGGTTAGAGGTAAAAATCTGGGAATTGTTGGGTATGGAAATATTGGCAAACAATTATCCGTACTTGCAGAAGCCATTGGGATGAGAGTGTATTATTATGATATCGACGATAAGCTAGCGCTAGGTAATGCTATAAAATGTAGTACGTTGGAGGATTTATTGAATGTTTCAGATGTGGTGACCTTGCATATCGATGATAACAAGGCCAATAAGAATTTTATCGGGGAACGCGAGATCAACCAAATGAAGCTAGGGGCTATGCTGATCAACCTTTCCCGTGGGTTCGTGGTCGATATCGAGGCGTTGGCCCAAGCTCTGAAAAAAGGCAAGTTGGCTGGGGCAGCAGTTGATGTATACCCTGAAGAACCTATGGCAAACGGTGCTTTTGCCACTGACCTTCAGGGCCTTGAAAATGTTATTTTGACACCTCATGTCGGAGGAAGCACGGAGGAAGCCCAGCGCAATATTGCTGATTTCGTGCCTAGTAAGATCATGGATTATGTAAATTCAGGCAGTACTGTTGATGCGGTGAATTTCCCGAACATACGCTTGCCAAAACAGCAGAACGCCCATCGTTTCTTGCACATTCATAAAAATGTACCGGGTATCATGGCCAAAATAAATGAAGTACTCGCCAAGTTCGATATGAACATTTCGGGTCAATATTTATCTACTGATAACGAAGTGGGGTATGTGATCACCGATTTGGATAAGGAGTATAATAAAGATGTGATCAAGGCACTTAAAAACATTGAGAATACGATCAAATTTAGGGTCTTGTACTAATCCTAAGGGTTTGAATTTGTCCCTTGAACTTGAAATCTATCACCCTGAGCTTGTCGAAGAGTTGAACTTGACACTTTAACTTCACTGATGATGATAAGGCTCGTTCCTTAAAATAGTAAAACCGCGATAGATTTGTTCAACAACGAAAAGACGTACCATTTGATGTGAAAAGGTCATTTTGGAAAGACTGATTTTCGCAACGGCCTTTTGGTAAAGGGCTTCACTAAACCCATAAGGACCACCGATAACCAATACAAGTTGCTTGATGCCGGCATTCATTTTCTTTTGTAAAAAGGCTGAAAATTCCAACGAGGTATAATGCTTTCCTTTTTCATCCAACAGAATGAGTACATCTGTGGCCGTTACTTTTTTCAGAATCAATTCGCCTTCTTTCTGCTTCTGTTCCGCTTCAGACCTATTTTTTGAATTTTTTAAATCGGGAATGATTTCAAGTTCAAAACGAATATAATGTTTCAGTCGGTTTTCGTACTCCGTAATCAATTGTTGTAACGGAGTACGGTCGGTCTTACCAATGGCGATCAGTTTTATGGTCATGTGCCAAAGTTAAATGAATTTCTAATTTGGAAATTGTTTTTCTTAATTTAGCGATAACAAAACTCCCTCCATGATTTCATCGGAACAATTCAATTTTGAGATAGAAAGTATAATAAAAAACGCAATACGTGAAGATGTAGGTGATGGTGATCACAGCTCCTTGGCATGCATTCCAGAATCGGCCACGGGCAAGGCTAAATTATTGGTAAAGGATAATGGTGTTATAGCTGGGGTTGAATTTGCGAAACAAGTGTTCCACTATGTCGATCCAAGTTTAATGGTGGAGGTTTTAATGAAAGACGGTACACGGGTAAAATATGGCGATATTGTCTTTTATGTTGAAGGAAGCTCACAGGGTATTTTAAAAGCGGAGCGACTAGTATTGAATGCTATGCAGCGAATGAGCGCCATTGCCACTAAAACTAATTATTTTGTAAATCTTCTGGAAGGCACAGGGACAAAGATTTTGGATACACGCAAAACAACTCCTGGCATACGGGCCCTTGAAAAATGGGCCGTAAAAATTGGGGGTGGTGAGAATCACCGTTTTGCCTTGTACGATATGATCATGTTAAAAGACAACCATATAGATTTTGCTGGGGGAATTACCAAGGCCATTGAAAAAACCAAGCGCTATTTAAAAGAAACGGAGCGAGATTTAAAGATTATCGTTGAGGCCAGAAATCTCGATGAAATTCAAGAGATATTAAGATCAGATGGGGTATATCGCATACTCATCGACAATTTTGATTTTGAGGATACCAGAAAAGCCGTTAAAATGATTGGCGATACCTGTTTGACGGAATCATCGGGTGGAATCAACGAGAAAACCATTCGCAAGTATGCAGAATGCGGAGTGGACTATATTTCTTCGGGGGCCTTGACCCATTCGGTCTATAATATGGACCTTAGCTTAAAAGCGGTATAGATGTCAAAGGAGATTGAGGCAAAAATCGATAAAATACCCATAGTCAATTGGGTGGCAGAGTTTCTTAAAAAGATAAAACTTAAAGCCTTCGAAGGCTTATCCCTTTACGACCTTATTGAGATGTACTTTTTAGGAATAGTACAAGGGGCGTTATCCACTAGGGCCAGTGCTATTTCTTTTAGCTTGTTCATGGCACTTTTTCCATTGCTCATTTTTTTGATTACCCTAGTACCTTCTTTAGTGCCTTACATTAGTCTAGAAAATTTCGATACGCGATTTCCTGAGTTTCTTGAATCGTTTTTGCCAGCGGCCACCAGCGATTATTTTGAAAATATTTACGAGCAGATTAAAAACCAAAAAAGCGGGGGCCTATTGTCCTCCTCTTTTTTGATTTCTATTTTTTTGATGGCAAATGGGGTTAACGCCATTTTCGGTGGTTTTGAAACCTCGTACCATGTAAATTTAACACGAAATTTTTTTCGACAGTACCTTTACGCCCTAGGTATTGGATTGGTACTGTCCATTTTGTTGATTATAGGCGCGGCCATATTTCTGTATTTTGAGTTTTATACCGCCCAATTTTATAGGGAGTTCATGGAAAAAGTTTATGGAATAGTCCTAGATAACGACGACATATTCTTGCTGAAAATTATTCAATACGTTTTCTTTTTATTGCTGGCCTATTTCACAACCGCTATTCTTTATTATTTCGGCACCCGCGAGGGCAAAAAGGCCAAGTTTTTTTCTATAGGAGCCTTGATGACCACGATATTGTTTATGCTTACATCATATCTTTTTGGGGTTTATGTTGAGAAATTCGCCCGCTACAATGAGTTATACGGGGCCCTAGGCGGTTTGTTGATCTTAATGGTGTTCATTTGGTTAAATTCCAATATATTGCTTCTCGGATTTGAGCTGAACGCTTCCTTAAATGCGCTACGTAAATCATATAATCAAGACCAAACGAATGAATAAAGCCATATTTTTATTGTTGTTGACCAGTACAAGCCTGGTTTCTTCCCAAAGCATATTCGGAAAATGGAAAACTATCGATGACCGTACTGGCGACCCAAAAGCAGTAATATCAATTTATGAAAAAGAAGGCCTAATGTATGGTCACGTTGTCGAAATACTTGAAAAGGGAAGAGAAGATTCACTATGTGTAAAGTGCGAAGGTGATAAAAAAGATAAGCCTGTGGTCGGCATGACCATTATTGAGGGACTGGAAGAAAATGATGATGGTGAGTGGAAAGGCCATACGTTGTTTGATCCCGAACAAGCCATGACTTTTCGCTGCAAAATATGGTTGAACCCCGACAACGCGAATGAGCTTAAAGTAAGAGGTTACTTGGCATTTATTTATCGCACCCAAACTTGGATACGTGTAGAAGGATAGAAGGAAACGATGCAACATTTCATTAATGTAATCTTACCCATACCTTTAGAAAAAGAATTCACCTATAGTGTAACTAGCTCGGAAGCTGATTTTTTACGACCTGGTATGCGGGTCGCTGTGCCTTTTGGCAAGTCAAAAATTTACACTGGACTTGTTTCGACCGTTCACAACATTCCTCCAACGTTGTACGAGGCAAAAGAAATCCATCAGATCTTAGATGAAAATGCCATTGTAAATTCCATTCAGCTAAAACACTGGCAATGGGTGGCCGACTATTATATGTGTACTATTGGCGAAGTTTTTAGGAGTGCCGTTCCCGGGGCTTTTTTGCTTGAAAGTGAAACTCTGATTATGAGGAACGACAAGGCTGAAATTGATGAAGCCTTGTTAAAAGATGATGAATTTTTGGTGTTCGAGGCATTACAACATCAATCGTCATTAAAGGTTCATGAGGTTAGTGCCATTGTAGAGCGAAAAAATGTGCTGCCCGTATTGAACCGGTTGTTGACCAAGAATATCATTGTATTAAAGGAAGAAATATTTGAGCAATATCGCCCAAAATTAGTTCGATACGTTAGATTAGGCGCAGCCTATTTGAAGGAAGAACAGCTTGAGAAGCTATTGGAAACACTAGCTCGTGCCCCAAAGCAGATGCAAGTAGTGCTGGCTTTGTTTCAACTGCAAGCAGGCCCTAAAAAACCGATTAGCTTAGACGAGTTGGAGCAAATGAGCGGTGGTTCAAAAGCAGTCATAAAGTCATTGGTAGATAAAGTGATCCTAGAAGAGTATTCAATTCGTACCGATAGGGTAACTTATGAGGGTGATGAAGCGAATGAAGACCTAAAACAGTTGAACGAATATCAACAAAACGCATTGAACGATATCTTATTGGGGTTTCAGGATAAAAAAGTAACGCTGCTTCATGGGGTTACCTCCTCTGGGAAGACCGAAGTCTATGTAGACTTGATAGACAAATGCATTCAATCTGGTAAACAGGCGTTGTATCTTTTGCCCGAAATTGCCTTGACCACACAATTGATTGCACGATTACAAGAATATTTCGGCGAAAAAGTTTCGGTCTATCATTCCAAATACAGTATTAATGAAAGGGTAGAGGTTTGGAACAACGTATTAACTAAAAAAACAAAAGCACAGATTGTAATCGGTGCACGTTCTGCCTTGTTTTTACCTTATTCCGATTTAGGATTGATCATTGTTGACGAAGAACACGAGGGCTCTTTCAAGCAATTCGACCCAGCACCACGGTATCATGCGCGTGATGCGGCCATTGTGTTGGCTAAAATGCATGATGCGAATATCCTTTTAGGTTCGGCCACCCCGAGCATCGAAAGTTTTTATAATGTGCAGCAAGGCAAGTATGCCTATGCCCGAATCGAAAGGCGATTTGGCAATGTGCTTATGCCCGATATGCAACTCGTCGACTTAAAGGAACAGACCAGAAAACGAAGAATGAAAGGCCATTTTTCTGAACGTTTATTGGAAGAAATCTCGGAAAGTCTTGAAAACAACGAACAGGTCATATTATTTCAGAACCGAAGGGGATATGCTCCAATAGTAGAATGCACCACCTGTGGTCATTCTCCGCAGTGTCCCAATTGCGACGTAAGTCTTACCTATCACCAGTACAAAAAACAGCTGCGTTGCCATTATTGCGGGCATCATATGGCCTTGCTCGAAAGTTGTTTGGCCTGTGGCAGCCCTACTTTGGATACCAAAGGGTTTGGTACCGAACAGGTAGAGCAAGAGTTGAACGAGTTATTGCCCGATGCAAAAGTAGGCCGAATGGATCTTGATACGACACGCGGGAAACACGGCTATGAAAAAATCATCACTGCTTTTGAGCAGCAAAAGCTTGATATTTTAGTAGGCACGCAGATGTTGACAAAAGGCCTCGACTTTAGAAATGTTGCCCTGGTCGGTATTATGAATGCAGACGCATTATTAAATTTCCCCGACTATCGGGCCCATGAGCGAAGTTATCAGTTATTGACACAGGTATCGGGTAGGGCAGGGCGCACCCAAAAAAGGGGCAAGGTCATTATTCAATCCTATAATCCATACCACCAAATATTAAAACAGGTTACTACGGGCGATTATTTGGGCATGTATAAAGAGCAGATCTATGAACGAGAGCAATTCCATTATCCGCCTACTAACCGAATTATTAAAATAACCTTTAAGCACAAAGAGTACAGCAGACTGAACGATGCAGCCGATTGGTTCGCCAAATCACTTCGCAACGTGCTCGGCAGTGCCGTGCTGGGTCCCGAGTATCCTCCGGTAGCACGGATCCGTAATCAATTTTTAAAGCATGTCATCGTAAAAATGCAGCTCGATGCATCGATCATAACAACGAAACTAAAGATTAAACGCATTGAACAGTCGTTTAATGCCGTGTCGCAGTTTAGAAGTGTTCGGGTGATCTATAACGTAGATCATATTTAATAGTTGGCAGTTGCAGTGGGCAGTATTGAAAAGTTGTATACCTTCCCGACGAAGGAGGGAACTTACAGAAGTTCTACGGTATTTTAAAATGGAAAAATATGAGTTCCGTTTTTCCATTAGGCGCAAAATTACTTTATCCTCACATGAGATTCCTCGTACATCAGGATGACGATATAACACAGGAAATTACAGATCAGTGCAAGGAATCAATAAAAAGAGGAAACAAAAAATCGCTGTCTCCTAAACGAAAACAGCGATTTTATATGATAAATATAACAGTTTTAGACGTTGCTCAACGCTTCAGCTAACTCTGTCTTTTTATTTCTACTTAAAGGAATAGACCTTCCGCTCACCTCAACATTTTTACTGTTGAATTTTTCCACTTTCTCCAAATTGATAATATATGATTTGTGGATGCGTAGGAACTTTTCTTCAGGTAACTGTTTTTCAAAGGATTTCATTGTTGATAAGATTACGATATTGGCCTCATCGGTGACCAATTTAATATAATCTCCCAACGCTTCGATCCATTTAATGTCGTTCAAGATTACCTTACGTTTTTTAAGGTTACTCTTCACGAAGATATGCTCTTCATCTTCGTTGACCTTGTGCATTTGCTCGAATTTGGCTACAGCACGCTTAACCGAGGCATCAAAACGAGCCATGGTAATTGGCTTGTGAAGATAATCGGTAACGTCGTAATCAAAAGCTTTCAGTGCATAATCGGGCTTACCGGTAATTAAAATTACCTGAGGGCTATTCTCTAAGGATTCAAGTAGGTCAAATCCGTTGATAATAGGCATTTCGACATCTAAAAAAATAAGATCAATTTCGTTGTTCTTAATGCCGTTTTTCGCTTCGATCGCATTGCTGTACTCGGCCACCATAGCTAGATTTGGGTGGTTGTTGACCAGTTTCGCGACCGCCATCCGCTGCATGGACGAATCGTCAACAATAATACTTCTTAATTTCATAAAAGGGTTGATTTGTGGGGTTAAATCATCGACAAATTACCGAAAAAACACGCTTAAGTACAACAAAAGTTGTAAACAATGCACGGTTTTCTGTGTAATTGGTAAATGACCATAGGTTAAGATTTGGTTAAGTTCAATTTTTATGATTGTTCCTAGCTATAACGAAGAATTTCACGTTTTCTTGTGAAGTGTCGCAATTATTCTTATTTTTGCGCTCCTTAAAATATAAATATTTATGAACCATTACGAAACTGTTTTCATTTTAAATCCCGTTCTATCTGATGTTCAGATAGAGGAAACAGTTAAGAAATTCGAGGATTTCTTAATTAAGAATGGAGCCAAAATGGTCTCCAAAGAAAATTGGGGCCTAAAGAAATTGGCTTATCCGATCCAACACAAGAAAAGTGGTTTTTATCACTTGTTCGAGTTTACCGCGCCTGGCGAGACGATCACTCCATATGAGCAAGAGTTCAAAAGAGATGAGCGTATTATGCGTTTTTTGACCGTAAGGTTAGATAAACACGCCGTTGCATGGGCAGAGAAAAGAAGAACAAGATTAAAAACAGCTAAAGCGTAGTACTATGGCATCTATTGAACAACAAGCAAAAGGAAAAAAGGACGGAGATATCAGATATCTAACTCCTTTGAACATCGAGACCAATACTAAAAAGAAGTACTGTCGTTTTAAAAAATCGGGTATAAAATACATCGATTATAAAGACGCCGATTTCTTGATTAAACTGGTCAATGAGCAAGGTAAACTCTTGCCAAGAAGACTTACAGGCACTTCTTTGAAGTATCAGCGAAAAGTGGCCCAAGCGGTCAAAAGATCACGTCATTTGGCACTAATGCCCTACGTAGGAGATTTATTAAAATAAAAGATACGCACCATGGAACTTATATTAAAAGAAGACGTTCAGAACCTAGGGTTTAAAGACGATTTGGTTAGCGTAAAAAACGGATACGGTCGAAATTTCCTAATTCCGAAAGGGTTGGCGACTTTAGCAACCCCTTCTGCAAAGAAGGTATTGGCCGAGAACCTAAAACAACGCGCTCACAAAGAGAAGAAGATTATCGATGCAGCAAATAAAACCGCAGAGGCCTTGAAAGCTTTGGAAATGAAGCTTTCTGCTAAAACCGGCGCCGGAGATAAATTGTTCGGCTCTATTACCACTATTGATCTTGCTGCCGCACTTGAAAAAGAAGGGCACGAAATAGATAAGAAATTTATTAACATTCAAGGTGGGGCCGTTAAAAGAACAGGACCTTACAACGCCCAAATTCGTTTGCATCGCGATGTAGTTGTCGATTTTGCATTTGAAGTGGTCGCTGAAGCCAAATAAGAATTCAATGATTTTTGAAAACCGCCAGCTCTTTTAAGAGAGGGCGGTTTTTTTTTGAATTGTTGTTCGGCAATTTTAAGCTAAATGCGCAACCATTGTATAATGGATGATATAACTACTGTACTTAAAAGGCAATGAAATTGAAATATAGAAGACTTACGAAAGAACAATTAGAGGAATTGCACCCCGAGTTTATTAAATTTTTGGCGACACAATCGGTAACTGCCGAAGAATGGCAAACCATTAAGCAGGAAACACCAAAGGTAGCGGAAGATGAGATCGATGTTTTTAGCGATTTAATCTGGGAAGGCGTGTTGGCCAAAGTGGTGTACTTGGAAAATATTTCGACCAACCAAATGCATCTTTTTCACTGTAGCCAAAAAGAAATGAAACTTATTTCGGTAAAAATAATGAATCCAGATATCGATTTAATGACAAAAATGGGCTTCGATTGGTTCAAAAAAAATTGGCAATCCGATTTTGTGGAATACCTGACCGCTTCTAAAGCCTATTCAAAAGAACCCAAGTCAGATAAATTTAAATTAATTGAACAAGGGGCGGCCATCACTAAAGGTGAGCTATATCAATGGTTCGAAAGCGTTATTACGCCTTAGCATTTAGTTACTGAACAAGTTTACAATGCTTGTCAATACTTGGGCAAGGACTTATAAATTATAATCGCTTCAATTCAATACTTTTTAGTACTGCACAAGAGAATTACCTTGCCTTAACCTACCAAACGATTATATTTGTACCATAAGCAAACCTAATGGCTCAGAAACCAGGCATACCCAAAGGAACAAGGGATTTTACCCCAACGGAAGTCGCCAAGCGCAATTATATTGTGACACTTATTAAAAAACGATTTGAAGCTTTCGGTTTTCAGCCTATTGAAACCCCCTCATTTGAAAATTCGGAAACTCTATTGGGAAAATATGGGGATGAAGGAGATCGTCTTATTTTTAAGATATTGAATTCTGGGGACTTTATCAGTAAAGTCGATGATTTCACTTTTAGTACTAAGGATAGTAATGCCATTGGTTCAAAAATTACCGAAAAAGCTTTACGTTACGATTTAACGGTCCCCTTTGCCAGGTATGTTGTCATGCACCAAAATGAAATTGATTTTCCTTTTAAACGCTACCAAATACAGCCGGTATGGCGCGCCGACAGGCCTCAAAAAGGCCGTTTTAGGGAGTTTTATCAGTGCGATGCCGATGTGGTTGGAGCAAATTCTTTACTTCAAGAAGTAGAGTTTGTTCAATTGTACGATGCTGTTTTTACCGAATTAAAATTACATAGGGTACAGATAAAATTGAACAATCGTAAAATTCTTTCCGGTATTGCCGAAGTAATTGGGGCGAAAGACCTCTTGGTCGATTTTACGGTGGCACTCGATAAGTTGGACAAGATAGGTGAGGAAGGAGTGAAAAAAGAAATGCTGGAGCGGGGTATTTCAGAAAGTGCCATTGAAAAAATTGCCCCTTTGTTTTCGCTTTCAGGAAGTAATTTGGAACAGCTGGATGCATTACAGTGTTTATTGAGCGAATCTGAGGAAGGTACAAAAGGGGTAGAAGAATTAAGGTTTATAGTGACTACCATAGAAACTTTGGGCTTAAAATCGGCCCAATTATCCATTGATGTTACCCTTGCCCGAGGCCTGAATTACTATACGGGAGCCATTTTTGAAGTGGGCGCACCTCAAAATGTAGATATGGGCTCTATCGGTGGTGGCGGCCGGTATGACGACCTTACGGGTATCTTTGGCCTTAATGATGTAAGTGGCGTAGGAATCTCGTTCGGCCTTGATCGAATTTATTTGGTACTTGAAGAACTTGAACTATTTCCTGAAACGGTAGACCAGTCTTTAGAGGTTTTATGTTTGAATTTTGGGGAGAAAGAAGCCCTTGCTTCCTTAAAATTGATCAGTAGGTTACGCGATAAAGGGGTAAAAGCAGATTTATATCCTTCCGATGCAAAAATACAGAAGCAATTTAAATATGCCAATAACCGTAAAGTACCGTTCGTGATACTTATAGGTGCTGAAGAATTGGCCAATAACTCGTTTGTCGTAAAAAATATGGCAAAAGGAGATCAGAAAAGTTATAGCTTAAGCGAACCCGAAACCTTCATTACCGAGCTCTAATGCGGCATTTATGGCTTGAGTAACCTTTTTAAAGTACTCACTTTTGTGAGGTACATATTTTTGAAGTTTTGCCAAACCCCATGTTTCTTCGGCGAATACGGTGATGGGGATCAACTTTAAATCGGCAACTTCAGTTTCTTGTTTTATTAGTTTATCCAATGGTACTTTTAGTTCACATAGATAAGTATGATGAAACTCACAATCTAATAAGGTATCATGGTGCTTTTGAACCGATTTAAATATTCCGATTTTTTGTAGATCGGCAGTAGTTATCGATAGCCCGATTTCTTCCTGTACTTCCCTGACGGCTGATGTTTCCATATTTTCTCCGGCACCAACATGGCCAGCTACGGATACATCCCAAAGTAAAGGGTGGGTATCTTTGTTTTCCGCCCTTTGTTGTATGAGTATTTTGGCATTCTTGGTATAAAACCAAACATGTACCGTATCATGAAAAAGCCCTTTTAAATGTGCTTCGGACTTCATGGTGGTTTTTCCCGTGAAATTCCCTTCTGAATCTAAAATATCGATGCGCTCATCCATAGCGAATGTAAAAAGCCCTCCTTTTTCAGGAGGGCTGTTAACCGTTTTAATCGAAATAACTAAAGGTTTCGCCTGCTTTAATGGTCAATAAGGTTTCATAGATCAACCGAATGACATTTTCAACATCGTCTTTATGCACCATTTCAACAGTAGTGTGCATGTATCGAAGCGGTAACGAAATCAATGCAGAGGCAACCCCACCATTGCTGTAAGCAAAGGCATCAGTGTCAGTACCTGTTGACCTTGACGCGGCCATTCTTTGAAATGGAATTTTTTTAGCTTCGGCCGTTTCAATAATACGCTCCCTTAATTTATTTTGAACTGCCGGCGCATATGAAATTACGGGCCCCGAGCCTATTTCAGTATGACCTTGAGTTTTTTTCTCGATCATTGGGGTGGTAGTATCATGGCAAACATCGGTAACAATGGCAATATTTGGTTTAATCGTACTACTGATCATCTCGGCCCCACGAAGACCGATTTCTTCCTGTACCGAATTTGTAATGTATAGTCCGAATGATAACTTTTTCTTGTTTTCGTGAAGTAGTCTGGCAACCTCTGCAACCATAAAACCGCCCGCTCTGTTATCAATGGCACGGCAAACAAACTTATCTTTGTTTAAAACCTGAAAGGTATCCGGGTAAGTAATGACACAGCCGACATGCACTCCCATTTTTTCAACTTCTTTTTGGTCTTTTGCCCCAATGTCGATAAATATGTTGTCTAATTTAGGGGTTTCTTCCTTCGTACTTTTTCGGGTATGTATTGCGGGCCATCCAAAAACACCTTTTACAATGCCTTTTTTAGTATGAATGTTGACCCATTTTGAGGGCGCGATCTGATGGTCGCTACCACCGTTGCGTATCACATAAATAAGTCCGTTCTCGGTTATGTAGTTTACATACCACGAGATCTCGTCTGAATGCCCTTCAATGACCACTTTGTAGGGCGCGTCGGGGTTGATTACGCCTACGGCGGTACCATAAGTATCGGTGATGAAGGTATCTACATAGGGTTTAAGATAGTTCATCCATAATTTTTGACCTTCCCATTCATATCCTGTGGGGGCGGCATTGTTCAAATAGGTTTCGAAAAAATCTAATGATTTTTTGGTAAGGATTTTTTTGCTGCTCATGAAGTGTTTTTATTTGAATACAAACTTAGTAATATTCACTTTTAATTAATAATAAGCGACTTTATTTATCGTTAATTTTGGCAAGCCTTTTGTTCTAGTTAACTCATGCGAAGACTTTATATTTTAATGGTACTCTGTTTTTTTGGTTTATTTGGGCAGGCCCAAATTCCAGAAGAAGCTCTTGATTCGGTTCAGGAGAAATTGATTATTATGGAAGGGGATTCTATCTTTCATACTTCCAT
>JBATIN010000422.1:0-1568 GCA_049667765.1 Flavobacteriaceae bacterium | reverse complement strand
GATTATGGCAATGCCATCTCGGATCTAGACCCTCAAAGTATTGAAAATGTAACCATCCTAAAAGGACCGAGTGCTGCGGCACTTTACGGTTCAAGAGCAGGGAACGGGGTGGTTCTCATCACCACGAAAAAAGCACAGGACAAGCAAAAAATGAAAGTGAGTTTTTCTTCAAATACGGTTTTTGATATCCCCTATAAATATATAGATACCCAATCTGAATACGCTTCGGGCTATTTTTCATACTCTCCGGAATCTGAAGGGGGCAGTTATATTTTGCCCGATGTTATTCCGCAAGGTGGTAATGGTGGCCCTGGTCTCGATCGCGGATATTTTGCAGTGCAGTGGAATTCACCATTAGACGCCAACGGCAATCCTATCCCGACCGAATTGAAGGCCTACCCCAATAACATCAAACACTTTGTGCGGAATGGTATCACGACCACCAACAGTATGACCGTCTCTAATAGTAATGAGGTACTGAACTATAGAATGGGTGTAACGGCAATGAACAATTCGGGCATTATACCTAATTCCGATATCAAAAGAAATAGTTTTTCTATTTCGGCCTCATCGAACTTAAATAGCAAATTTACCGCGAGTACCAATGTGAACGTGGTACATAGTTATGCCGATAATAGACCTGCATCAAACAGAGGAACGAACCCTTTGGAGGCTGCTTACAACATGCCTGCCAATATCAATATTTTAGATGTAAAGGATTATAAGTTACCGGGCACCGATGTCTTTAATTTTTCTGATGATTACCCAAACCCTTGGTTCTTGGCCAATGAAGTAAATAACAGCTTTTCAAGATTTAGAGTGTACGGTAATTTAGCTTTGGACTGGCAGATCAGCGATGAATTTTCGTTAAGAAGCAGTTATAACTTAAATAGTTACAACCAGACACAGGAAACAAAAATGGCACCGGGGTATAGTCGTGAATCTAACAATGGCACCTACGGTATTGGAACCACCGATGGATTGGAGACCAATATAGACTTATTGGCTTCGTTTAGGAAAAAATGGGGCGATTTCGATATGAATCTTTCCGCTGGGGGCAATTTAATGTATCAAAAAAATAATGGACTAAGTAACTCGGCCGCATCTAGAGCCGGACTTATCGTGCCCAATTTGTTCACAGTTGATAATATTGCAGCCAATTCATTGGTCTACTCTAGTTTTATGACGGAAAGGGCCATAAATAGTGTATACGGTTTGGCCAATTTCGGATTTAAGGGGATGTTATATTTAGATGTCACCGCCAGAAATGATTGGTCGAGTACTTTACCGGTTGATAACCGATCTTATTTCTATCCTTCGGCGTCGTTGAGCTTTTTGGTCAGTGAGGTCGTTGATATTCCAAAGGTAGATCTGTTTAAATTACGCGGCGGCTGGGCTCGCGTAGGTAATGATACAAGCCCTTATCAGCTGGGAGCTTATTTTAACAATGCCGGGCAATGGGACAATGCCATTCTATATACCGCAAACGGGGGATTGAATACGCCAAACCTTGAGCCGGAAGAGGCTACCTCACAAGAATTCGGGGTAGACTTAACCATGTTCAATAA
>JBATIN010000421.1:0-9311 GCA_049667765.1 Flavobacteriaceae bacterium | reverse complement strand
TGGGTGTACGCTTCGGATGCTGAGCTAAATGAACTACAAAAATTAGGCTTGGACTGGGACCGACAGTTTAGCGAAAATCATTTTAGAATTACTAGGTTACAACTTAAGTTCTTAGATCCCGCCCAACGCAAAAAAGTAGTCGAGAAGATGCATTTGGTGCATATTTATTGACGTGAAAGCGCTTTTTCAGAAGATACTTCCACTTAAAAATCTAGCTAGGGACTTAATGAACTTATTTTGTGTGTAGTGTTGTCAATTTTATCTTGAAAAAGTGATAATAAACTCCGAAGAGCGAAACCAAGGCCGTAATCAAGAAAAACAGCATACTAATACTTACCGAGGTATTTTGGTCAAGTGCCAAAAGTGTGGCGCCATAATAAAAAGTGACCTCACGACTGCCAATGCCTCCTATGGTCAATGGTAGTACCGCTACGATAGAGGAGACTAAAAAGATAAACAAATAAGCAATGGTATCAGCTTCAATGTTCAATGCTTTTAGAATAAAAAAAGCGCTTCCTAATTGTGCCAATTGAACCAATGCCGATAGGGCGAACGATTGCCAAAATATGGCTACCATGTCGGTAAAAAATCGTTTGTGCATTCCCCAAAACACTAGAATACTTACAAAAATTGCAAACAAAAATACAAGGCGAAATGGCTTTAAGGTTTCGTTTTCCAAGGCCATGGCCAAGATACAGGCATAGATGAACAACCAATGTAGTCCGCTGAGCCGATCTAGTACTATGGCGCTCACCATCTTTTTGGTCTTCACATCAAATTTTTTCTTTAAAACATAGCCTTTATAGGCGTCACCACCGATTCCCCCTGGTAGAAATAAATTGTAAAACATACCCAAAAGGTACAGTTTCAGGTTACTGATCTGGTCGAGAAATACTTTTAAGCGATGAAAATAGAGATTAAGCCGCACCGCCGAAATAATTTTTGAAAGTAGAAAGAGTAATACGCTAAAAACCAATGGTAATGGCGCTGTTTTTTTTAGTATTTCGGCAATTGCCCCTAGGTCAACCTTGGTGAATATAAAGTAGACCAGAAAAGCACTCACTGCAATTTTTAGCAGCGTAATTATCTTTTTACGTTGCTTTGCCACCGACCGTAATCTTTTTTATGCGATACGGCCTTTTGTTCTGAGATTCGTAATAGGTACGTATCAACAATTCCATGACTATACCGATGGTAAATAATTGTATTCCGGCCAAAATGAACATGAGGCCAAAAATAAGAAGGGGCCTGTTGCCAATATCTTCGCCCATATAGAATTTTACAAAAAGGAGGTAGAAGTTGATCAATACCCCGAGCAGGATCAGTAAAAACCCGAATATGCCAAAAAGATGTATCGGGCGTTGAAAATATTTTCTAATGAATAGCAAGAGCATCATATCGGCCACCACCTTGAAGACTCTTTCAAGCCCGTATTTTGATACCCCTGCATTTCGGGCATGGTGTTTAACCGGCACTTGTTTTATCTGGGCTCCTTCCAAGTGCGCCAATAAGGTAATAAAACGATGCATTTCACCATAGAGGTTCAAGTCTTTTGCAATATCCTTTGTGAAGACTTTTAGGGCACAGCCGTTATCCTTTATATCTAATTTGGTAACCCTTCTCACCAAAAAGTTGGCGATTTTAGAGGGTATCTTTTTAACCAGGGAATCTTTTCGTTTTTGGCGAATTCCGGTAACTACATCGAACTCTCCACTTATGGCGTATTCCAACATTTGAGGTATGTCGCTAGGGTCATTTTGTAGGTCCCCGTCCATGGTAATAATGTACTCTCCTTCGGCATGATCTATGCCCGCGGCCAAGGCAAGACTTTGTCCGTAGTTTTTCTTGAGCTCGATAAGATGTACCCTCTCGTCCGCCATTTTTTTGACGACATTTCGAGTAGTGTCTCTAGAAAAGTCGTCGATGTAAATAATCTCATAGTTATACCCAACTAGACTCTCGTGGATCTTTTGTGTTAAGAGTACTACGTTTTCTTCTTCATTGTAAAGCGGAACAACTATCGAAAGGAAGGATTGGGTAACTGGAGTCATGAAAAGCGTTTATGGTTTTGCAAAGTTATGGTATTTAATTCTATTGCTTTTCAAAGGTCTGTAATAGTGTCTCGGCCGCATCAAAAGGAGACACTTTTGCGTCGGTTACCTCTTGCAGAAGCCGTGCAAGGTGTTTCTTTACCCGAGTATCATTATAAAAATGTTGTTTTAAGCGCGCCTCTATGGTCTGTAAAAACCAACTTCTATTTTGTTGTCTTCGGTTTTCTGTAAAAAAACCGGTTTTTTTAGAATGGTCGATATATTCATTGATCATTTCCCAAATTTCCGGTATCCCTGTTTCCTCTAGCGCGGAACTGGTCATCACCTTTGGTATCCAGCCATTTTGTTTTGGTGGGTAATGGTGCAATGCCCGGTTAAATTCCGCTTTTGCCTTTTCCGCTGATTTGACATTGGTTCCATCAGCCTTGTTAATGACCAGTGCATCGGCCATTTCTATTATGCCCCTTTTTATACCTTGAAGTTCATCACCTGCGCCGGTGAGCTGTAGTAAGAGAAAAAAATCGACCATACTATGAACCGTTGACTCGCTTTGTCCCACGCCAACGGTCTCGATCAGTATCACATCGAACCCTGCGGCTTCACATAAGATCATGGTTTCCCTTGATTTTCGGGCTACGCCACCCAAAGCTTCGCTGGAAGGTGAAGGTCGAATAAAGGCCATGGGATTCTTCACCAACTCGTTCATTCGCGTTTTATCGCCTAATATGCTGCCTTTACTTACAGTGCTGGTGGGGTCAATGGCCAGAATGGCCACTTTTTTGCCTTGGGCAATAAGAAATTTGCCGAAGGCTTCTATAAAGGTGCTTTTACCCACCCCGGGCACCCCGGTGATTCCAATACGAATACTATCGGCTGAATGTGCAAGGCATTGGTTGATCACTTTGCGCGCTTTACCAAAATCTTCAGGGCGGGTACTCTCTACCAAGGTAATGCCACGGGCCAAAAGGGCCCGGTCTCCATTTAGAATTCCATGTACGAGTTTTTCTTCGGATGGAATTTCTTTGCGTTTCTGCCGAACCTTTAAAATACTTTTTTTAGCTGTCGTATTTTTTTTGCCCAAATTTTAGTTGCTGATTGGAACCTTAATTTTGGTGTCATCCCATGACAAGGTCATGAAAGCTTGTCCAGATGTTTCAAAATCAATGATAAAATTTTCTTGAGGGGTAGCTAGTTTTTCTGTGGCAACTTCTATTTCAATGGCATCTTTTTCTGGGTCTCTTTGTGTTTTTTTGCCCATACTCAATATGGTCACGCCCCAGTCGGGTACTTCGGTGTTTAAAATTACGCTCCATTGATTCGGGTTGGGGATGGTCCATAACGAATATGTACCTGCAGGTAATTTTTGACCGGCTACACTGATGTCGGTTGTCGTGCTAAATACCGTGGGTTCATTGGCTCCCGTTCGCCAAACGGCATCATAAGGCACCAGCTCGCCGAAAATGACCCGACCTTTTTTAGACGGACTGCTATATTTAACCGAAAGGTCCATGCCCCCGGTTTTCATAGTGGCTACTTTTTCTGGACTGTGTTTTTTGGTCTGTTCGCGCATGTAAGATTGGCCTACGGTAAAGAACAACACCGCCAAAACCACGACAACTATGAGTAACCATTTTAAAAACTTCATACTGCTTATTTTTTGTTTCTTCTAAAGTACCAAAAAAAGATGCCATTCGGCTGAATTTTTAAAAATAGGATTTCAACAACTACATCAGTGATGGGGTCTCTATAGTTTCGAAGGTAAATTTAGAATCGTTTAGGTACTGTTCTGCAGGGCGTAAAACGCTACTCGGGAAATTTTTGTGGTTCGGTGCATCGGGATAGTTCTGTGTCTCGAAACAAATGCCAGGGAAGTGAGGCGGCGTATAGCAAACGATAGCAGGTTGATTGGTACGGACCTCTATAGCGATTCCAGATTTTTTAGAATACACTTTAGCGGCAAGGACATTATTATCATCGATTACATAAGGAGAATCTAACGGTTGGCCTGCAATTTTTCGCGGCTCCATAAAATCATGTTCCGTATTTTTTACCGGAATGACCCGACCTGTCGGTAGCAGGTTTTCTTGTGTTTCGACAACCTGTGAACAGTTTAATTGAAGCTCGTATTGGTTCACCGACTCTGCATCATCTAATTTAAAGTAAGAATGATTGGTCAGGTTTACGATCGTGGTACGATCGGTAGTGGCTTCGTGCGTAATCTGCAGGGTGTTTTGAATGAGCCTATAGGTAACCCAAACCGTAAGGTTTCCGGGATAGCCTTCTTCCAAATGTTTGCTTACATATGAAAGTTTCACATAGGGTTCTTTACCTCGGTTCACCTCCTCGATTTTCCAATATTTCCTTCCAAAACCTTCTTTTCCCCCATGCAGGTGAATACCACGTTCGCCAAATAAAGGGTAGGACTGGCGGTCAAGTTCAAAACTCGCTTTAGAAATACGACCGGCAAAACGGCCCACGCAGGCACCCAAAAATACTTTGTCGCTAGGGTAAAGGCTAGGGTAGTCATAACCGACTACTATATTTCTGGTATTGCCATGTTTATCCCTAACTAGTAGTTTTTGGATGATAGCACCGTAGTTGAGTACGATCAATGTAATAAATGGGGTATTTATGGTAACTTGTTTCAAGGGGCATGCAATTTAAGAGACTGTAAAAATACTAGATTTTTACAACTTCGTTAGCTTTCTTTCCTGCTTTAAATACCTTTAAATACAAAACCAACTTATCGGCGAAAACATGTTTCATTTTGTTGTGGTAAAGCAATGCAAGGCCAAGATAGGAAAGGGACAATTAAGGCTTTCGAGCAATATGATATTGGATTTGTGCAGTTACTATATGTTCTAAATAAACGCTTAAAACATTAGCTGCCTAAAAGGCCTACTTCCGATTTCCAAGGTACGATTGTTTCCTGGTGCATTGCATCGAGGCCCATTTGAACACATATAGCGGCCTTGGCACCCGAAATAACGTTCGAAATCGGTTCTCGGTTGTTCATAATGCTATCTCGAAAGTCGATAAGCGCCTGTTTGCTTGGGTCTTCATGTGCTACTTCGATAGGTATTCCTTTACCTTCGTCCCATTTTACGGTAGCCCCGGCAACGCCATCAACTTCGCCTATTTGTTTGTTTTTCTTGCCTTCAGGATAGAACCAGGCTTTGGTGTAATCAAGAATAATGGTGCCTTTATCACCCATGACCTTTATTTTATAGTCGTCCATTGCGTTACTGGTCAAGCACGTAAATTTGGCCCTGACCCCATCGGGATAATCATAGAGCAGGTGAATGTTATCATAGGTTTCGCGTCCGTCTTTCCAATAATCTATACCACCGATGCCCATCACTTTTTTAGGGGTTGCCTGCATGACCCAGTTTACAAAGTCGAGTTGATGCGAACAGAGTTCGGCTACCATGCCACCCGAGAATTCACGATACATGCGCCAATTGATGTTGCGTTCAAGATCAGGACTTGGTACGGGTCTGCGCCAATCGCCATTGCGGTTCCATTGGCATTCAAAAGCGGTTATTTTGCCCACTTTACCCTCGCGAATCAAATCAACTACATGGGTGTACAGTCGTGAACTGTGGTATTGATGCCCTGTTTGAAAGGTCTTGTTCGAGGTTTTCACCTTGGCGATAAGGTTTGCAATTCCGTCAAAACCTTTGGCCATGGTTTTTTCGCAATACACATGTTTCCCCGCATCAATGGCGTCCATTGCAACTTGAGAATGTGTATTAAAGGGAGTAGCGATCAAGACCGCATCGATCGCTTCATTTTCAAGAAGTTTTCGATAGTCCTTGTAGCCTTCCGCTTTTCCTTCTACTTTTTTAAGTCCGCCTTCGAGGCGAAACGGTAAAATATCGCAGCAGGCTACAACATTTAAATTATCGATTTGGTTCATAAAAGGGATAAGTCCGCCACCGCGATCGCCTGTGCCGATCACCCCAATATTTATGATGTCATTTGCACTTTTTGACTTAAACATATGCCCCATAGCAGCTGTTGATGTTGCCAAGGCCGTACTCGCTAAACCACTTTTAATTACAAATTCTCTTCGCTTCATTTTCTTATTTATCTGAATTCAATTCTATTTTAATCACACTTTAAAAACACTTCCCCCGATGCTTCGGGCGCACTCAGTAATATTTTTAAATTCAGAATTCTGAATTTTTTACTGCCAACCGCTACTGCAAATTGCAACGGCTCCCTAAACTTTCGGTTCCCAACCTTGTTGATATTCGCGTTTCCAACTTTTCATCGCATTTTCATTGTTCGTAACTTTTCCTGTAGATGAATCAATATTTAAGGTTTCGCCTGCATCTTGCGCCATATTGCCCAAATGACAGAGCATGGTAGAAATACTGGCGTCTTTGATTTCTGCTTTTAAGCTTTCATCTTTGCGAATTGCGGCGAAGAAATTACCGATATGGTTCACATCTAAACTGCCTTCGCCCCTTGTATTGGTTGTTGCACTAGCTTCACCTTCTTTTTCTTCTTTGATAAGTTCGCCTCCAAGGTCAAAAAGCTTATAAAAGTTACGGTCGAGCATAATGGATCCCTTGCTGCCGTAAATGGTGATGCCCCTACCGGGTCGTTCGGGTTGGATTAGGCCTCTACTATGTCCTGTCCAAGTGAAGAATTTATCCCCTGGATAAGTAAAGGTCACCTGTTGGTTATCTACAAATTCCCAATCATCCTTAAAGGTATACTTGCCACCGAACGAAGTAACGGTCTCGGGCAGATCGACGCCTAAGGCCCAACGGCAAATATCGATTTCGTGGGTGCCGTTATTGTGTATTTCACCGGTACCCCAGTTACGGAACCAATGCCAATTATAAGGGTGAATATTGTCTTTATATTCTTTTCTAGGGGCAGGGCCCTGCCAAAGATCCCAATCTAGGGTCTTGGGGACCTCTATCTTTTTGCCAATGCCTATGGAACCTCTATTGCTGGAATAATAGGCTTCTCCTTTAAACACATCGCCGATAATACCTGTTCTGATGTCATCGATAGCCATAATCGATGTTTTGGCCGAGCGTTGTTGGTTGCCCATTTGTACTTTTTTGCCATATTTTTTCTGCGCGGCCACCAAAAGATCATTTTCATGTGCATTATGGCTACACGGTTTTTCAACATACACATGTTTGCCTGCTTGCATGGCCATAATGGCCATAGGCGCATGCCAATGCTCGGGGGTTGCAATAAAGACCGCGTCAACATCTTTGTCTTCTAGAATTTTGCGAAAGTCTTTCGCTACCTTCGGGATATATCCGATATTTTCTTGGCACCATTGGTTGTGCTCTTCCAGAATAAGATCATCAACATCGCAACTATATAGAATTTTTGCGTTCGGGTCGGCATGAATTGCTTTCACATGGGCCTTGGCCCGACTTCGTACCCCAATGACCGCGCAATTAATTTGATCATTGGCCCCAAGTAGGTTTGCGTAGCCGAATTTGGGCAGTACAAGTCCGCCTAGGGTAATTGCGGCCGTACCTGCGGTAGTCTTTTTAATGAAATTACGTCTGGTATTCATCTTCGTATATTTGATTAGTGCGATTAGGTAGCATTTTAAAACAAAATATTTTGCAGTGGATTAAGATAAACCAATAAAATGACAAATAAAAAAAGCGGCTTACAGGAAGCCGCTTTAAGATCCATTGAAAATCAATGATCAATTCGATTCGTGAACCTCGAAAGTGCGATACCCACTAACAGGCCTACCGTCTTGGGTAATGCCCTCTATTTTGATCCTATACGTACCAGGGCTATCGCCCGTATAGAAATCAACGTTCGACCTTCCGTTCTGGCCGATACGTACATTGGGATCCCAATAGAGCGTGGTACGATAATCGGGTTTTTCATGTTCGGGTTTGGGCTCACTGTAATTGGGAACATAGAATTCGCGCACCTTGTAGAACCCTGGGATTTCGAAATTAGTAATTCCCGGTACATCTAGTTCTTTATCTTCAAAACTAATGCCCCGGTTCGTGTAAAAGGCTATTACTCCACTAGCACCTCTTTGACCCCAAAGCGCAAGATCTGAACCCCCATATACCACATCTACAAACATTACTTCATTGGCTCTCAATGGTTGTATCACATCTTCACTAGTTGCCATACCGTCCAGAAGATATAAGGGTTCCTTACCAGCATTTACGCTGCTAATTCCACTTCTTCGAACGGTTTGTCGGGGATATTGCCCATAAACACGAACACCACCGGTTCTATGTAGTATATCCATTGCACTCATGGCAAATCCACCAGGAATAGAATCTGTATAGGTTCTTCTTGAGAAAGGACCATTCGTTAATGCAGCCCCGGTAGCTTTATTAATGATTTTTACTCGAGTCCATTTTTTATCAACAACAACCACTTCATCCAACTGGGTGACTTTTGGGTCGTACTTAAAATCGTTCACTTTTTTACGGTACGATTCTTTCAGGTACTCGGTGTCATAGGCCAGGGTCTCGCGCCCTACCCTTTTTTTGGTGTCGGCCGCCAAGTGAAGTTCGGGCCATGGGGAATCCAGAAATATGGAAAAATCCTTTTTCTTATACTCCCTTTTCGCCAAAGAATCAAAAGCCTGTACAATACCGGCCACGCTATCGGTAAAAATATAGGGGCCGAAACTGAAGCGGCCCTGATCGTTGGTCGCCTGCTCACCGTGTAAAAGGTCATCGCCGAAAAGGGTCAACGAGGCCACTGTTCTTTTCGGGTTAAAGGCATTGTTCAGCTTCGTGGTTTTGCCTGTGACCATTATGCCTTTTTCGGGTTTATAGGCCAATGCCCTGTTCGTTTTGTTGTTGAGCAGGTCGGCCCAAACGAAGCGTCGCCACCCGTGGGTGAGCATCAGGGCGTCGAGCAAAAGCTGTCTTTGTTCCGAATTGTCGGCAAAGAAAAAATCCGGATCGGGGATGGTGCCCCCCAGATCGGAGTCCAGCAATAGCCAACTTCTAATATCGGCGTTATCGGATCTGCCGTATAGCTCATTGCTCTTGGTGACCACACCCATGGAAAAATCACCACTCAAGGGAACGCCCTTGGTGTCGGTCAAAGACATGTTCAGGGCTACTTTTTCCCTTAGGCCATAGACACCCTCCTTCGCTGCGATCTGCAGCTCGGCATCGTTATCGGGGTTGTCGACGAAGACGAGCCGTTCGCAGACCGGTTCGCCAGTGGGCGCGAAGAGGGTAAACTGGGCGACACCGTCCAACAGCTCCTTATTGAAAATTTTTACCC
>JBATIN010000420.1:0-8676 GCA_049667765.1 Flavobacteriaceae bacterium | reverse complement strand
GCGCATACGGCACACTTCCACCAGTTTTTCGGTCTGTTCTTCAACGCCTTTTGCTACGTCGATTACCACGATTACACTATCGACGGCGGTTAAAGTTCTAAAGGTGTCCTCTGCAAAATCTTTGTGGCCAGGGGTATCTAGTATATTTATTTTTTTGTCCTTATAGATGAAAGCCAGCACAGAGGTCGCCACTGAAATACCCCTTTGTCTTTCAATTTCCATGAAGTCGCTAGTGGCAGTTTTCTTAATTTTGTTGTTCTTAACAGCTCCCGCCTCTTGTATCGCCCCTCCAAAGAGCAAAAGTTTTTCGGTCAATGTAGTTTTACCGGCATCAGGGTGCGATATAATGCCAAATGTTCTTCTTCTTTGAATTTCTTTGGTAAAGCTCATCTTAAAATTTTGACAAAAATAAGGTAAATAAAGAGAATTTTAGATGGCGTATCCTGATATTGGTTTGCAGTTGGAATGGTAACTATTTGCCTATTTGTAATTTTGGGTTTGCCAAGCTATTGCGTTTTAATGAAGTAGCCTTAAAATGTTATTTTAACGGTTATGATATATGTTATACAATCCATTAATCCGATTTTTACGTATATAGATGAATCCTGAAATTAAATTTTTTGCACTTTATCGACTTATTAGGTTTTTGAAGGAGAATTGCTCTTGGATCACGAGGGAACAATTTGAAGATTAATTTTTTAGCTATATCTTGCAAGGAATTACAAAGTATTCCCAAATACTTACAAAACTTATTTACAGGCCATGGTGATTAGTAAACCCCGTCTGCCCAAATGGCAGTACTAAAATTGCTGACACTTATGGAACTTTTTACATTCTATACCCCCAAGAAAAGAAAAAAGGATTTTTTTGGCACATTCTTTTTTATTGCTCTATTCACTTTGACAACCACTTGTTTAAAAGCAAATTGGTTAATATCTGCAAATTACATCGATGCTATAGCGCTTACGAATAATTTCAATAATGTGAACGATTCCGATAATGATGGAATTATTGATAGTGTGGAGGATAAGAATCTAGATGGAGACAATGATCCAACTACTGATCCTACAGATACGGACGGTGATACTATTCCGAACTATCTCGATATCGATTCGGATAATGATGGTATTTTAGACAATTATGAAGCACAAAGACTCGCCAATTACATTGCCCCATCTGGGATCGATGCCAATGGCAATGGTCTTGACGATGCCTATGAATTTTCTACAGGCTTCGGTTTGACTCCTATTGATACCGATCGTGGAGGCATCCCCGATTATCTCGATATCGATTCGGATATCGACGGAATTCGTGATAATATAGAAGGACAGCCCTACGTTGGGTACGTCCCACCATCGGGTATTGATGCCAATGGCAATGGGTTGGACGACGCTTACGAAGGTACTTTTGGATTCGGAATCAATCCTATCAATACTGATGGAGATTTATATCCCGATTTTCGAGATTTTGATTCCGATGGCGATGGCATTAAAGATAAGATAGAGGCACAGACCTCAGAAGGCTATATTCCACCGACCGGAGATGCAAATGATAACGATATAGATGATTCTTACGAAAATGGTCTGAATCCGATTGATACTGACGGAGATAATGTGCCAGATTATAGAGATCTAGATACCGATAATGATGGTATTTTGGATGGTCGGGAAGCACAACCGGTAGATGCGTATATTCCGCCATCGGGTTTTGATGGTAATACAGATGGCCTTGACAATGCTTATGGCAACGACGGCCTTGTGCCGGTAAATTCGGATACCGATACCAAACCTGATTTTAGAGATCTTGATTCTGATAACGATGGTTGCTCAGACGCCTTGGAAGGAAGTGCGCTATTTGATAATTCAGCAATAGATACGAATGGGGCCTTAATTGGCGGGGAAGCCGCAAACGGTATTCCTCTTGTGGCCAATGATGGTCAATTAAATGTTAGTGCTACCGATAGTGCCGTTCAGGCGGCGGCCTGTAATGTAGATTGTTTGTCAGTCCCTACAAACGACTGTGACGGAGATGGAGTGACCAATGAACAAGAAGTAACCGATGGTACCGATCCACAAGATCCTTGTTCCTTTATTTTGGCCAACCAAACGGTTACAACATCCAATGAATGGGACGCTGCAGATTGCGATGGCGATGGGGTGCCAAACGGACAAGAAGTAATTGACGGGACCGATCCTTTGGATCCGTGCGATTATAACCCTGCAAATATTACCTTGGCCCAAGGCGGTGACTTCCTAGTCGCCGACTGTGATGGCGATGGGGTGACCAATGAACAAGAAGTGACCGATGGTACGGATCCACAAGATCCTTGTTCCTTTATTTTGGCGAACCAAACGGTTACAACATCCAATGAATGGGACGCTGCAGATTGCGATGGTGATGGGGTGCCAAACGGACAAGAAGTAATTGACGGGACCGATCCTTTAGATCCTTGCGATTTGCTTCTAGCTAGTCAAACCTTAACGCCATCGGCGGAATGGTTGGCACAAGATTGTGACAATGACGGAAATCCGAATGGTACCGACCCAAATCCTTTAGTAGCGACCGCCAATGATGATGCTGCCAGTACAGAACCGTTGACAGCTGTAACGGTGAATATATTGGATAACGATGACTATCTGTCCAACAACGACCCTAATAACTTAGGTACAACAAGCATTACCCAAATTGATGGTACGGCCCAAGGCACGGTAGCAATTGATGCTGAAACAGGTGAACTTGTTTATACTCCTACGGCAGATGAAAACGATACCGAGGTAACCATAGTTTATGAGGTATGCAATACCGATCCAGAACCTGATGTTTGTGCCACTGCAACGGTAACCATATCTGTTGGGGCGCCGATGGCTGATCAGATCGATGCTGTAGATGATACCTTCAATGCATCAGGTCAAGAGGCCACAGATGGAGGTCCTTTATCAGGTAATGTATTTGATAACGACACTTTGAACAATGCGCCCATAGACCCGAACGATGTCATCTTAACTTCAACCCCAACAGGGCCTTTATCGATCAACCCTGATGGAACAATAGAGTTGGCTCCGAATACCGATGCCGGCACCTATACCATAGAATATACGATTTGTGAAGTGGCCACACCTGATAACTGCGATACTGCTACGGTAACGATTGTAGTTGGAGAATTGGTTACTGATGCACAAATAATAGTGATGCAGATGGTCACCCCCAACAATGATGGTAGAAATGACTTCTTATGGATTGAAAATGTAGATAAAGCATTGGATAATACGCTAAGGATATTTAATCGATGGGGAATCGCCGTATATGAAGGAACGGACTATAACAATCAAAACAACGTGTTCGATGGTAGGTCTAAAGGTAGGTCAACGGTATCAGTCGACGAGTATCTTCCTGCTGGAGTTTATTATTATATCTTTGAATATAATACAACTACCAAGGGAAATGTAACCGATAGCGGTTATATTTATATAAGTAAATAAATAGTACAAGAGCTTATGTTGAATTCAAGGGGCAAATTATTTATATTGGTTTTAGTTACCTTTTTTGGGCTAGAAAGTACCATTGCACAGCAAGATGCACAGTATACACAATATATGTACAATACCATGAGCGTGAACCCCGCTTATGCCGGATCTAGGGGACAACTAAGTGCCGCCGCCTTATATAGATCACAATGGGTAGGTCTTGATGGCGCTCCAACAACACAAACATTTAATCTACATTCACCCATAAGAAATAGCAAAGTAGGGTATGGCCTTTCTATCGTAAACGATCGTATTGGTAATGGCGCCGTGCAAGAAACACAATTTGATGGTGTTGTCTCGTATACGGTAGATGTCTCGCTAGAAGGCAAGTTGTCATTCGGCTTAAAATTGGGTGGACATCTTTTGAACCTTGACCTTACCGGATTGAGACAAAGAGGAGATCCAACTTTTCAAGAAGTAATTGATACCGATAATATAGAAAATAAATTTTCACCAAATGTTGGTCTTGGTATGTACTACCATACCAATAAGTTCTATGCCGGCCTAAGCGCCCCTAATTTATTGCAGACCGAACACTTTGACAATTCTCAGAGAGATGCAAATACAGTTCAATTCTTGTCACAAGAACGGATAAACTTCTACCTCATTACTGGTTATGTTTTTGACCTTAACAATAATTTTAAGTTCAAACCCGCATTGTTGACCAAGGTAGTAGGTGGTGCACCGTTACAAGTCGATGTTTCAGCAAGTTTCTTATTTAATGATAAATTTTCTTTTGGCGCGGCCTACCGTTGGGATGCTGCACTTAGTGGAATGGTCGGTTTTCAGATAACGGACCAATTTATGATAGGTTTGGCGTATGACAAAGAAACTACCGAATTGGGACAAACACGATTCAATGATGGGTCTTTTGAAGTATTTTTAAGGTACGATTTGGTTAAATCGTTCCAAAAATTGGTTTCCCCTCGTTTCTTTTAAAATAGCTAATAATGACAAAGTTAATACGCCTTTCAATTATCATTTTAACCCTTTCCTTGGGAACAACAACTTTTGCCCAAGAAAAGTTGGTTACTAAGGCGAATGAGAAATATCAGGAGTATTCCTTCAGTCCGGCCATAGATATTTATAAAAGGGTACTTGACAAAGGATACGTTTCGGCAGATCTTTTAAAAAAGTTGGGCAATTCTTATTATTTTAATGCAGACTATAACGAAGCAGCTGAAACCTATAAAAAACTTGTAGATGAGTATCCATCAGATGTCGGCCCTGAATATTATTTTAGATATGCTCAGTCGTTGAAGTCGCTTGGTGAGTATGAAGGCTCTAATAGCGTAATGACAAAATTTATGGACGCCTCCAATAATGATGGCAGGGCAACTATCTTTAAAGATGATAAAAACTATCTAGAAGATATAAAAGGCAATTCAGGACGATTTAAATTAAACGCTTTTGAATATAACTCGCCTTATTCTGAATTCGCACCTGCATTTTATAAAGAGGGACTCATTTTTTCATCGGACAGAGATACGGGAAACCTTGCCAAGTATAGACATACTTGGAATTCAAAAGACTTTTTGGATTTATATATAGTCGATGCTGATAGTGTAACCCATGGCAATGTGGTAAAACTTGATGATAAGGATGCTTACAAAACAACCTCATCAGGCGATCCATCGAATCCCACTGTTTCTTCAAGAACTTTAGATAAGTCGAAGTTCAATTCTATGGTAAATACAAGACTTCACGAGTCTACATCCGTAGTTACTTCTGATGGTAATACATTGTATTTTACTAGAAATAATTATGTAGAAGGTAAGTATATTAAAGATGATGAAGGTGTAATAAGGCTAAAAATATTCAAAGCAGTACTAAATGAAGAAGGTCAATGGTCCAATATCATTGAACTTCCATTTAATAGTAATGATTATTCTGTAGCACATCCGGCCTTAAGTCCTGATGAAAAAACATTGTACTTTGCATCTGATATGCCTGGCACGCTAGGGGAATCTGATATTTTTAAGGTAGCCATAAAGGAAAATGGAGGATTTGGTACACCGGAAAATTTGGGTAATACTATAAACACAGAAGCTCGCGAAACGTTTCCATTCGTATCGGGTGAAAAGGTACTTTATTTTTCTTCGGACGGTCACCCTGGTTTGGGCGGTTTAGATATTTTCGCTACTAAAATCGATAAAGACAGATTTAATGGCTCGGTCGTTAATATAGGTGAACCCGCCAATAGTAAAATGGATGATTTCACTTTTATCTTTAATGATATCACCAGAAAAGGATACTTTGCGTCAAATAGGGCAGAAGGTATGGGAGCCGATGATATTTATCCCTTTGAAGAGACCATTCCGTTGATATTGGACTGTTTACAAGAGATTTCGGGTACGGTGCGTGACAAGATTTCAAATGAAATATTGGTAGGGGCAACGGTAAAGGTTATTGACGAGAACAACGAAGAAGTATCTAGCGCTATTACCGATTCTCAAGGCATGTATGCACTCTCTTTAGATTGTGATCAGGGTAATTTTGTTCGTGCCATGATGCAAGGCTATGTGCCTTCTGAAGAGTACTTGGGCAAGTCAGATGGAAAACCTAGAATTATAGACTTCTATCTAGAACGAGACAAAGTTACTGCAGGTTTTGGCGATGATTTGGCAAAATTACTGCAGTTGAGCACTATCTATTTCGATTTTGATAAATACAATATCCGAAAAGATTCTGAGGTGGAAGTAGAAAAGGTAATAGCGGCCATGGAAAAATACCCAAGCCTTAAAATAAAGGTAAATTCACACACTGATAGTAGGGGCCGAGATTCCTATAATCTTTGGTTATCCCAAAAAAGGGCAGAATCTACGGTCAATTATATGATTTCTAAAGGAATTGCCGAGGATCGACTGAAAGGTGAAGGTTTTGGCGAAACCAAATTGGTCAACCATTGTGAGAACGGGATAAAATGTTCAGCAAAAGAGCATGAACTAAACCGTAGATCTGAGTTTATAATCATGGAATAATCAATGTAAAAATAAAAAAATTGAAGGCGGCCTTTTTGGGGCCGCTTTTTGTTTTTTGCAAAAGTTTATGGCCAGACTGATTAAAAAACAATAGGTTTTGTTACTACCAAGAACCTTAGACTTCAACTTACACGGTCTTTACAAAGGAAATAGGTCACTACACAACAATTATTTAATTCCACGTGTTTAGCACGTTATCTTTGGAATCCTATAAAAGTGCGTCTTGGTTTTTTGCTTATAAAATTGTTTTTAAGCGAAGAATCAGATTCCAAAGTAACCTACTTGATTAGCATGAGGTTTTTATTAAGATTTATCCTTTTATCAACTTTATTTTTATTATTTGGTATTTACCAAGTAAATGCCCAGTGCGGCTTTGGTGGTACCAATTCAGGTGTTACGGTCACACCCACATCTACTTCTCAGTTTACATCTAATATACAAGCTGGCCGATATTTCATGATGAACGTGGTGAATGGCGGAACATACACTGTTAGTACCTGCGGACTTACAAGTTGGGACACTCAATTGACTGTTTATAGTTCTACGGGTACTTATATTGCCTATAATGACGATACGTCGGGCTGTGGTTATCGTTCAAGGGTAACATTTACGGCTTCGTTTTCGGGTCAGGTAAGGGTACAGCTACATCAATATAATTGTTCTTCGTCTTCTAATACAACACAAGTTGAATATTATGGAACTGTTCCTGCACCTGTTATCTCAGTAAATGATATAACAGTAAATGAAAATAGCGGAACGGCCACATTTACAGTCACTCATACAGGATCAAATACTGCAGGAGCATTTACGGTAAATTACACAACTGTTAATGGTACGGCAATTTCGGGAAGTGATTATACGTCAGCGAGTGGAACATTGAATTTTACTGGAACTGCTGGTTACACACGTACAATTTCGGTTCCCATTTTGAATGATGCCATTTTTGAGAATCCAGAGAATTTTACAATTCAATTTACCGGTACATCAAATGCAGCCGTGAATATTAGTGATACGGCAATTGGTACTATAAATGATGATGATGCGATTATAATGACTAACGGCGCTACGGTAAATACCTGCAGTGACACATTTTTAGATCCAGGAGGTGTAAATAATTATACGAATAATTTAGATGTGGTATATACCATTTGTTCGGATACAGCCAACAGTTATGTCACCGTTGATTTCACAAGTTTTGATGTGAAAAGTGGGGATTTACTGTATGTCTATGATGGCAATTCCACGGGTGGTACGCTAATAGGTCAATATGATAATAATAATATACCGGATTTTTTCGACTCTACCAATAGCTCAAACTGCCTGACATTTAGATTTGTTTCGAACGGAAGTAACAACGGTGAGGGCTGGCAAGCCAATGTTTCATGCTCCCCTGAAGGTCCTAAAATAGTGATCAATGATATATCATTTGATGAAGATGTGGGTGTCGCTATTTTCAATGTGACACAGACTAGGGTTTCTCATGGTTTCACTTTTTTCGGTTTTTTCATTAATAGACCGTTTACAGTTGATTTTCAAACCGTTAATGGTAGCGCATTGGCAGGAAGTGATTATACGGCAACATCAGGCACTATCACTTTTAATGGACAAATAGGCAATGTTCAGACTATTTCAATACCTATTACAAATGACGGGGTGCCCGAATTTGATGAAGATTTCACGATTGAATTTACCAATGCCACAGCCCAATACGCTACGATTAATTATTCTGATCCCGGTACTGGCACCATCAATTCGCAGTTATCGGCAAATGTTCCATTAACTTTATTTAAAGAATTTGATGGGTATTACGATTATTCCACAACAGGCGGTACTCTGAGAACGGAATCCAATTCGGGCAATTTCTGCAACATTACACCATCATCTTCCAATACTTTGGTTTCTCCAATACCAGTAACTGCTACGATTGAGAAGGCTTATTTGTATTGGGCGCATTCAAGTACTGTAGTTGATGGTGCGGTAATCTTTGAGGGTCAAACCGTCAATGCCGGTTTTCAGTACCAGACTACTTTGACCAATAGAAACTTTTATGGGTATGTTAGCGACGTAACCAGTATTATTCAGAGCATTCCGAATCCATCGGCGAACACCTTTGATTTTAGCGGTTTAACTGTAGACAATACCGGTGATTATTGTACAACGGCAACAGTTTT
>JBATIN010000419.1:0-2428 GCA_049667765.1 Flavobacteriaceae bacterium | reverse complement strand
CCTCGAGTCAATGGATGCATTTATTGCCGTAACCGGTAATTCAGAGACCAATATTATGTCATGTTTGGTGGCCAAATCGAAGCATATTCGGAAAACGATCGCCTTGGTGGAGAATATGGACTATTTTCAATTATCGCATTCCATCGGAATCGATTCATTGATCAATAAAAAGTTATTGGCGGCCAACCATATTTTTAGACATATTCGAAAAGGTGAAATTGTTGCCTTGATGCGGCTGAATAATTTGAATGCCGAAATTCTTGAATTTGTAGTAAAACCCGATTCAAGGGTTACTGGTAACGTAATTAGAGAACTCGATTTTCCTAAATCGGCCACCATTGGCGGTGTCGTGCGTGATGGAAAGGGAGTTATTGCGCTAGGTGGTTTTGAGATCAAGGCAGGTGATCGTGTTGTAGTATGTTGTTTGCCTGAGGTCATTCCCGTTATAGAGCGCTTATTTTTATAGCATGGGCTTAAATTCTAGAATCATATTTCATCTCATGGGGCTATTGTTGCTTTGCAACGGTGGCTTTATGCTCTTGGCGGCCTTGGTAAGTGGTATCTATGCTGATGGGGCCACTCTCGATATTACTATTGCCGCGATAACCACCTTGTTTATAGGTGTTTCTGCCATGTATTTTACCCGTGGACATAAAAAAGAGGTAAAAAGAAAGGAAGGCTATATTATCGTGACGTTTGGGTGGGTGGTCATGTCCATGTCGGGCATGATGCCCTATTTGTTCTCAGGTGCCATTCCTAGCATCACCAATGCCTTTTTTGAAACCGTTTCAGGCTACACGACCACAGGGGCTTCCATACTCGATGATATTGAAGTATTGCCCGAAGGAATTTTATTCTGGAGAAGTCTAACCCATTGGATAGGGGGTATGGGGATTATAGTACTTGCCATAGCCATTCTACCATTATTGGGCATAGGCGGTATGCAGCTCTTTGCTGCCGAAGCCCCTGGGCCAAGTGCCGATAAACTACATCCTAGAATTACCGATACCGCAAAAAGGCTCTGGTTCATTTATTTAGGCTATACCCTCGCGGAGACCTTATTGTTAAAGCTGGCAGGAATGTCTTTTTTTGATGCGATCAACCATGCGATGGCGACCCTGTCAACGGGGGGGTTTTCTACTAAAAATTTGAGTCTTGCCTATTGGAACGACAAACCTATCATCGAATATATTGTTATTCTCTTTATGTTTTTGGCAGGCAGCAACTTTGTACTAAGCTATTTTGCATTTAAAGGTAAGGTACAGCGAATGCTAAAAGATGAGGAGTTTAGATACTACACCGCATTTGTCGTCTGTTTTTCCTTGTTGTCATTTCTTGTCGTATACTTTAGCGACGTAGTACCGGTGTCCGATTATCATCCGATGGTATTAGGTAGGGCAGAAAGCGCATTCAGGCATACTTTGTTTCAAGTGGTATCCGTAATTACTACTACAGGGTTCGTCACTGCCGATTTTACCAGTTGGACGCCTTTTTTGACCATTTTCTTTTTTGGTCTAATGTTTTTAGGGGGATCTGCAGGTTCAACAGCTGGTGGAATAAAAGTGATGCGCCATATATTGATTATAAAGAACGGGCTGCTGGAATTTAAAAGAACCCTACACCCCAGTGCGGTAATCCCGGTTCGGTACAACAATAAAACAGTGCGCGAGCATATCGTTTATAATATTATCGGTTTTTTAATATTATACATGCTGCTTTTTATTATCGGGTCTTTGGTACTTGGGGCCTTAGGCCTCGATTTTACATCGGCCATTGGTGGGGCTGCTTCTTCGTTGGGCAATGTGGGGCCTGCGTTTGGCAGTCTAAACCCCTTGAGCAATTTTAATAGCTTGCCGGCTTTGGGCAAGTGGTGGTGTGGTTTTTTAATGCTTGCCGGCAGGTTGGAGCTATTTACCGTACTGATATTGTTTAGCCCTTATTTTTGGAAGCGTACTTAAACGCCAAACTCAATAGCCATAAAACAAAAGCCCCCATTAATTATGTATGGGGGCTTTTTACAAAAAGTAAATCTTATTTAGCTTAAGGCCGATTTTATTCTGCTAGCTGCCTCACGAATCTCTTTTTCCGATGCCGCATATGAAATACGAATACAGTTCGGGTTGCCAAAAGATTCTCCGCTTACGGTAGCCACTAAGGCATGTTCCAATAAATAAAGTGAAAAATCAGAGGCCGTATTGATGGTCGTTCCCTTAAAGGTCTTTCCAATGAAACTTGAAATATCCGGAAAAACGTAGAATGCCCCTTCGGGTACATTCAGATTAAATCCTTCAATAGCACCTAAAAGTTCTAGGATCAAATCGCGTCGTTTGTGAAACTCGTCGATCATAAACTGAATTTTGCTTACCGGGGCTTCCAATGCGGTAATCGTTGCCCTTTGTGCAATGGCATTGGCGCCACTCGTTATTTG
>JBATIN010000418.1:0-5327 GCA_049667765.1 Flavobacteriaceae bacterium | reverse complement strand
AACCTATATAGGCAATCATACTTGGATGGATGGTAATACTACTGTTAAAATAAAAGATGGCATTTCACATACAGATCAAATATATGGGCATTATCTTTTGAAAAAGGAATAGTATTTTGAATAGTTAATTAGCGACTGTTAAGCATATTATATTGGCATGAAAAACACAATTGTATTATGAAAGAAACAAAGCAACTATCTAATCGTTTTTTATCCTTGGACGTTCTTAGAGGCCTAACGATATGTTTGATGATTATTGTAAATTCCCCGGGATCGGGAGCGGACATATATCCGTATCTAGCACATGCAGACTGGTTTGGTTTTACGCTTGCCGATTTGGTATTTCCCACCTTTCTTTTTGTAATGGGAAATGCCATGAGTTTTTCCTACTCAAAGTTAAAATCCACTGAACCAAGCTTCTTTTGGAGAAAAGTTCTTCGTCGCACCTTTTTGATTTTCTTGTTTGGGTTTCTAATGTACTGGTATCCTTTTTTCGAAAAAGGTGTAGATGGCTGGCACCCAAAACCGTTCAGTGAAACCCGTATCATGGGCGTATTGCAGCGTATCGCACTGTGTTACTTTTTTGCATCCCTGCTTATCTACTATTTGTCCCGAAAAGCTGTGATTGTAATCTCTTTGGTCGCTTTGTTGGCCTACTGGGCCATTCTCTATGTTTTTGGAGAGCCAGGGGGAGTACTGGATATGGCGACCAACGTCGGTACAAAACTTGATTTTGCAGTTTTAGGGGAAAATCATATTTACAAAGGGGATAGGGTACCATTTGATCCTGAAGGTATTTTGAGTACGTTGCCCGCAATCGTGAATGTCGTTGCAGGATATTTTGCGGGTGTCTTTGTGCAAAAGAAAGGAAAGACTTTTGAGGGCTTGGCACTAGTACTTATGGCCGGATTTCTGATAACTTCATTGGCCCTATGGTGGGATTTGATTTTCCCAATCTCCAAAAAACTCTGGACCAGTTCTTTTGTATTGTATACCGTAGGTTTGGATTTATCGATAATGGCCATATTAATTTATGGTATTGAAATAAAAAAGGTGAAGTTCGGTGTAAATTTCTTTGACGTTTTTGGTAAAAACCCATTATTCATTTATCTATTTTCGGAAATCCTTTTGATTACCTTACTGACCATACCGACCAACTCTGGATTGAATGCTTTTGAGTGGGTAAGTGAAAAAATATTTCAAAATATATTTCCCGGGGCATTTGGATCACTTGCAACAGCCGTAGTATTAATGTTAATATGTTGGTCTTTAGGGTGGTGGCTCAACAAAAAGCGAATTTACATTAAGATATAGAACATAGAAATAATATAAACCTATGTAGCCAAATTATTTAAATAAATGAAAAAAATTGTAATACTTATTTTTCTAGTTGTGTTCATCCAATCTGGTTTCGCCCAGCATAAAAAGAACGGACAAAAACTGGATGCCATGATCGTTCAGGGTATGGTAGATTGGAAAATCCCCGGATTAGCAACTATCGTGGTCAAAGACGGCCAAGTGGTCTTTCAAAAAACATATGGGGTCAAAAATTTGAAGACCAAAGAACCTGTTGATGAAAACACGCTCTTCAACATGGCGTCGACCACAAAAGCGGTCGTTGCCATTGCCATGGGCATGCTGGTCGATGATGGTAAACTGAATTGGGACGATAAGGTGATCAACCACCTCCCCTATTTTAAATTATCGGATTCATACATTACCGCAGATGCAAGGGTAAAAGATCTGTTGACCCATAATCTGGGCATAGGCAATGCCGATGCATTGTGGTCCATTGATAGCACTTCTACGCGAGAGACCATAAAGAATTTTCAATTCGCGGAAAAGGCATATCCGCTTCGCGGAGGATTTACCTATCAGAACATCATGTACGCCATTGCTGGCGAGGTCATTGAAGCAGTGAGTGGAAAACACTGGACGGACTTCGTCAAAGAACGCATATTGGACCCTTTGGAAATGACTCGAACGCAAGCAAAATCAAGGGATATCATTCAAGCAGGAAATTATGCTAACCCATATCATGATGACTTTGAGGATGGAATTATACGGGTCGGCCATACCTTTTCGGATCAAATCGGTGCTGCCGGAATGATTTGGTCCACATCGCATGATATTGGTAACTATTTGACCTTTTTGGTAAATGATGGAATTTACAAGTCCGATACTTTGGTCAAACCGTCCACTTTTAAAACGCTATTTGAACCCCATTCCTTTCAAGGAGGTAATGGCCAATATCCAACAACCGCCTTGACCAAACCGAATTGGAACACTTATGGTCTAGGTTGGTTTCAACAAGATTATCGAGGCCTAAAACTCGATTTCCATACCGGAAGTATCTCGGGTTTAATAGCAATAGCAGGCGTGGTGCACCATAAAGATCTGGCCGTTTATGTATTTGCCAATTTAGACCATGCCGAGCTTCGCCATTCGATCTTATTTAAAGCGATAGACTTGTATGCTTTTGATGACGATAGCCGTGATTGGAACAAAGAAATTTTCGATCTATACTCCAGATTCAAAAATGAAGCAAAAGCCGCTCATGAAAAACAGCTAAAAGAGCAGGTAAAAGGAACCAAACCTTCTTTGCCCCTGAAGGACTATCAAGGCACTTATACCAACCAAATGTTGGGGGAAGTTGTTGTTTCGAGATCAGCGGATGCACTACAACTTAACTTCAATGACTATAAAAGCTATACTGCGACCCATTGGCATTATGACACGTTCAAAACCAATAAAGATCCTAAGTGGCGAGATAGCATTTTGGTGACATTCGCATTGAACGCTAAGGCAATGGTCAGTGAGCTGAATGTTATGGGAGAAGTATTTACAAAAACCGAGTGAACTTTGAATAGTTGATCTAAAACTGTATTTGAACAGATAAACGAATTTTATATGAAGCTACAGTATCTTTTAACGTTTATTCTTTTGGGCCTGATTGTAAATTGCAAATCAAGGGTTGTTGAAAAGAAATTCCCAAAATTCGAACACGATATTACCTTCGGCCCTACCCCATGGACCAGCGATGTGTTCGAATTGGAAGAAGAAGATTTCACTTTTGCCATCATCTCCGATCTCAATGGAGGAGAACGTGATGGGGTTTATAGTGCCGCCGTATCACAATTGAATCGCTTGGATCCTACTTTCGTAGTGAGTGTAGGCGACTTGATCGATGGGGGTACCGAAGACACATTACAATTGGCAAAGGAATGGGATTCATTCGATAGCCGCACGGCTAAACTCAATATGCCCTTTTTTTACCTTGGTGGAAATCATGACCTGACCAATCCCGTAATGCGCAAATTTTGGAAACAGCGATTTGGACCAAGATATTATCATTTTGTGTATGAAGATGTTCTTTTTCTAATGATGGATTCCGAAGACTATGAAGAACAGCGCATGCTCGATATTTATCATGCCCGGGCCGAAGCACTAAAAATCATTGCGGGAGAAATCGAAGGAACTTATGAAGAATCGGAATATTATAACATGCATGAGCGAAAAGTTGGTGGTATGAGTGATGATCAATTCAACTATTTTAAAGATGTACTTGAAAAATACCCTAAAGTAAAATGGACTTTTGTGCTAATGCACAAACCTCTATGGCAACGCGAAGACGATAAAGGCCTTGGCAAATTGGAAGCTTTATTAGCAGAACGACCCTTTACCGTCATCAATGGCCATGTGCATTCGTTTTCGCACCGAGTTCGAAACAATCGCGATTATATCATTTTAGGAACGACCGGTGGTGCTCAGGAAGCAGAAGATTCCATGGCCTTTGATCATATTTCCCTTGTCCGAATGGATAAAAAACCCATCATCACCCATCTAAAAATGAATGGTATTTTAAATGAAATGGGGAAGTTGCCAGAAGGGGCTGATTTCATTCGATAAAAAGCTAATCGATCAATGATCAAGTTCTTCCGTAAAATACGTCGAAGATCACTTACTGAAAATAAGTTCTCGATATATCAAATCCAGCCTGAGAAGTAAAATCATTATAGCAATTATAAACTAGTTAAGGGCCAACTTCACGGTGCAACTAAGAAAAAGTAAATTCAGGCATTTTGATGATCTCTCCACCCTTCAGTGCCGATTCATGTGCCAAAATACCCACACAGGTAATGTTCGCCGATTGTTTTGCGTTCGGATAGGGCGATATGCCCTTTAGCAATGCATCAACAAAAGCATGCACTAAATGAGGGTGCGAACCGCCATGACCCGCTCCTTGAGTAAAAGATAAATGCTGATTGTCACCGCTATCGTAAACTCCCTGGGTTGTAAACGGCTGTATTTCTATTGGAAGCAAGTTCGCAAAATCAGGACTCTCAACTTCCTCAGGAATCTCAAGTTCTGGTTTCTTCGCAGTATGCACGACCAAAGGTTTCCCTTCTATCAAAGGCCATTCGACAGACTTTTTAGATCCATAAACCTCAAAGCTTTCGCGATATTGACGTGCCACGTCGAACAACGAGCGATAGACCTGAGCGCTTAAATCGGAGTTTCTGAATTTGATATGAGTGGTCTCGACTGCAAAGGGAGAATTGTATTCTCCTATTAATTTCTCACGAATGGTACCTGATCCGAAACAAGAAACATATTCCGCTTCGCCTTGTGTCAAGGCCAAAACAGGACCTACGCAATGCGTAGCATAGTGCATAGGCGGAAGGCCCGGCCAGTAATTCGGCCATCCGTCCATATCTTGTTGGTGGCTGGCTTTTAAGAACTGTATTTTACCCAAATCGCCATTTTCATAGAGTTCTTTCATAAAGAGGAATTCCCTTGCATAAACGACCGTTTCCATCATCATATAGGTCAATCCGGTTTCTTCGGTCAAACGAACGATCTCTCTACATTCTTCAACCGTAGTTGCCATGGGTACCGTGCATGCCACATGTTTACCGGCTTTTAACGCCTGTATGGATTGTGCACCGTGATTCGGTATAGGCGTGTTGATGTGCACCGCATCAATATCAGGGTCATTTAAGAGTTCATTATATGAAGAATATCGCCTTTCGATACCGAAAGCATCGGCCAAGGCATTCAATTTGCTTGCTTTGCGTTGTGATATCGCTATCAAATTCGTATTGGGATGTTTTTGGTAAATGGGAATAAATTCGGCCCCAAAACCCAGGCCCACGATGGCAATATTGATCATTTTGTCTTTCATCTTGTTATTAAACTATTAATTGAAGGTTCTTTTTAAAAAATCGAGTCCGTCTATGGCAAACTCGTCTTGATTGTTCGCCATGGTCTTCCAAATGCACACCGCCCCAGCCAATTCTTTAATTTCTGGGGTAAAGCTCTCGATT
>JBATIN010000417.1:0-7646 GCA_049667765.1 Flavobacteriaceae bacterium | reverse complement strand
TTTTAAAGATCTGTTGATTGGTCTGCGAAACCTGATCGGAATTTACCGTAATGCTACAATTCAGCTCTTGGGCACTTACACCAAGTACAAGAAAAAAACAAAATACCGCAAATAAGAGACTACGCATTTAGTCGATTGATAATTTCATTCAAGATATCCAAGGCAACTAAATCCTTGGCTTTTAGTTCAAACGGAGTAATTTGGAAATTCTTGTCTATAAAGGTCACTTTATTCGTGTCGGTTGCAAAACCGGCTCCAGAATCGTTTAAGGAGTTCAGTACAATGGCATCTAGATTCTTCTTTTTTAGCTTGCCTATCGCATGTTCAAGTTCGTTTTCGGTCTCTAAGGCGAACCCTACCAAATACTGTTTATTTTTTTGTTCCCCTAAGGATAAAAGAATGTCTTTTGTTTTGACCAGTTCAATAGAAAAGCTATCGCTATTTTTCTTGATTTTCTGATCCGCGACCGTTTTAGGGCGATAATCGGCCACAGCGGCAGCACAAATAACAATATCCATTTCAGAATAATGTACATGCGCAGCTTTATACATTTGTTCGGCCGATTGTACGTTAACCAAAGTAATCGTATGGTCCTGAAGGGTTAAACTCGATGGACCAGAGATCAGTACGACCTCTGCCCCCATTTTTGAGGCGGCCATCGCCAATTCAAAGCCCATCTTGCCTGATGAATGGTTTCCAATAAAACGCACAGGATCGATAGCCTCATAAGTGGGGCCCGCAGTAATCATTACTTTCTTGCCTTTTAGTGGCAGGCCTTCTGATAGGTGCGCTACAATAAACCGTATAATTTCTTCTGGCTCCGCCATACGGCCTTCGCCATGTAACCCACTGGCCAATTCACCTGTGGTCGCAGGAATCATCGTATTTCCAAAAGACTTTAGTTTTTCGAAAGTTGCTTTAGTGGAAGGATGTTTGTACATATCCAAATCCATTGCAGGGGCAAAAAAAACAGGACATTTAGCGGAAAGATAGCATCCTAACAATAAATTGTCGCAAGCTCCGGTAGCCATTTTGGAAAGTGTATTGGCCGTCGCTGGCGCAATGAGTATGATATCGGCCCATAGGCCAAGTTCAACATGGTTGTTCCAATCGGTAGTATTGTTTTCCACTTTAACGAAAGAGGTCAACACTTGGTTTTTTGAGAGGGTAGCCAGGGTAAGGGGTGAAACAAAAGAACTGGCGCTCTCTGTTAAAATAATTTTAACATGGGCGCCAGCTTTTATCAATAAACGAACTAGAAAGGTGGTTTTGTAGGCGGCAATCCCTCCGGTAATGCCTAAAAGGATGTTCTTGCCACGCAACATGATTATGCGTCTTTCTCTGTGTTTCTATGGTATATTTTGTCCTTTAGCCACTCTTCAACAGCCATGGCATGAGGTTTCGGTAATTTTTCGTAAAATTTAGAAACTTCGATCTGCTCCTTGTTCTCAAAAACCTCTTCAAGACTATCGCTGTAGGTGGCAAATTCTTCCAACTTTTCTAAAAGTTCCTTTTTGATTTCAGAATTGATCTGAATCGCTCTTTTCGCAGTAATCGAAATTGCTTCGTAGATGTTTCCGGTCTTTTGATCAAATTCGTTCTTATTTATCGTTACCGTAGAAACAGGTGCTTTGGAGTTTTTTAAGTCGTTCATATTCGATTTTATTTATTTTGATACTAAAGTGGAATTATCTTCCGTTTCTTTTTCTATTTTTTCTAACCATTTATCGGCATCTTTTATATAGACCGTTTCAGGAAATTGCTTTTTCAACGCAGCGTAAGCGACTTTAGCGGCCTCAATTCGTTCATTTCTTAAACGATACGTACTATTCAGCGCCAGCATGGAAGCCGATTCAAGCTTATAAAAGAGTGCTGCTTCGCGATACACAGAACCCGGATAATCCGCAATAAAATTATCAAATGCCGATACGGCAGGGGTTAAAAAAGTAAAATCAAATTTACCGATCTTGCTAAACTGTCGTGCTATTTGAAAAGCTTTTTTCTCTTTCTTAATTGTGAGCTCCTTTGCCATTAAGTTCGCTTCCTCAAAATATTCCGATTCGGGATAAGAATTGATAAAGCTCTGCAGTTTGACCAAGGCCTTATCGGTGTCGGTTTGATCTAAAGAATAATCTGGTGAAAGTTCATAGTAACTTGTAGCGCCCATAAATGCGGCTTCAAGCACTTTTTCACTTTTGGGATATGACTTTAGAAAACGTTCGAATTGGTATCCGGCCATATTATAGTCCCCTCTTTGAAAATAGGTGTCGGCCAAAAAGAACATGACCCGCTCACCCTGTGGTTTGCCAACGTACTGTGGCGCAATCATTTCAAACAAGCGATTGGCCCGTTTGTAATCTTGCTCTTCGTAGTAAGACTGTGCGTATTCATACTTCGTTTTCTCGTCCCCGTCTTTAAGTACCTTTTGGTATTGGCTACAAGATCCCATCAACAAAATAATGCCCAGAAAATAAAATAGTTGCTTCATCCTAAAAAACATTTTGCAAAATTACGGATTATCGCCCGATAAAAAAAACAAATTTTAAAGGCTAAAATACTAGGATATTAAGGCTAGCACAAGGCTTTTGGCGAAGATTTAACTTTATAAAAATTTGCTTTTTTAAATCTGCACTTTTACGAAAGGCTTTATAAAGGAGGATATTCTTTGCTTCAGTAGCGGTGTCGCCTCTACCAATGGTAATCGAACAGTGGCCCGGGAAAGTCCCAATGCCTCGAAAATTGCCTTGATTCCTGCCGGGTTGCCCTCTTCAAAAATTAAGCTCATCCCCTCTTTTAATTCCGACTGAAGTTCTAAGGCTTGGTTTTTTTCGCCTGCCAGACCATTACGGATCATTTTAGAAAACTCATATGGCATACCTTGGCCCAAAACGGAAATTACCCCCTCTCCTCCATTGAATATGGTCGACAATGCCATGGCATCATCTCCAGAGAGCACCTGAAAACCTTTAGGGCGACCTTGAATAAGTGCAATGATTTGATCTATGTTTCCTGACGCTTCTTTAACCGCAATCACATTTTTAAATTCGTTCGCTAGGCGAAATACGGTTTCGGGCAATACATTACTACCTGTTCTGCCTGGTACGTTGTAGAGTATTATTGGAATTGGACAGGCCAAGGAAATAGCCCTAAAGTGCTGATAAATGCCTTCTTGGGTAGGCCTATTATAATAAGGTGAAACCGAAAGAATGGCGACAAACGCACTTAGGTCCCTATGTTGTACTTCTTCAACTAGCGCGGCCGTATTATTGCCCCCTACGCCCAATACCAGTGGCAAGCGAGATTTATTGGCTTTTATGACCGTATCGATTACTATTTCCTTTTCGGATGCGCTGAGTGTTACGGATTCGCCTGTGGTACCTAATATTACCAAGTAATCTACCCCACCTGTTATACAGTATTCAACGATACTGGCCAAGGCCCTTACATCTACCGAACCATCTTCATTAAAGGGAGTAATCAATGCTACCCCAGTGCCTATCAATTCTTTCATCGGGTATAAATTATGTTGTTCTATTCTATGGCTAACAGCTATACTTTACTTTTAAACATGCTATAAACTAAATCATTATTCAGATTATGCAATCTCGTTGAACACCTTCAAGTATTTCTTCAATTCTAGTTTAAATGCTTTAAAATCCTTTATTGGGGTATCTATGATCAAATCATTAAAATGTTGGTCAATTTCCTTAAAACCTACCCTGAACCTTGCCCTGGTTTTCACGCTCATCAACTGCAACATTAGGTTTTCTTCGGTATAATAATTTACTAAAAGATCATATTCCCTACTCAAAAACTCAAGAACATAGCTATTTTCAATATCCCCGTTCCAACCGAGGTCTTTATCGGAAAAAACAGGCGTTGAATACGGCGAATTATTGTCATAGTATTTTCTGTACCCAATTATTTTTACGGAATTAGGCCTAAGGGAGAATTCTTCAACAAACTCATAGAATAAATCTGCTTTGTCAAATTGGTCAAGATCTACAAGACAGGCAATGGACGTGATACCTTTAGCCCTTTCGACCACAGGCGACGGCTTTTCCAACTCTGCCTTTAAAAATTTAAGACCTGATTTGTGCTTAAATTTATCTTTTATTGCCTTAAACATGTATTTTTACAATTATAACCTTACTTACAAATGTAAAGAATATCCCCTTGTTTATTTCCGGCTAAGTTAAAAAGGATGATGATTTTAAAAATGAAACATTTTGTTATATTTATAACATTTATAGGATTGGCCTCCTGTAAACAAAAGCCGTTTAATTTGGTTAAAATAGAGGGGAAACAAATCCCGATTGACAGTACCTATGTAACCATCGATTCGATCAGCAATTTTATCACCCCCTATCACGACCGCATTAATCAAGTTTTGGATAGTACTTTGGCTTATGCCCCTTTTCCTATAACTAAAGTTGACGGCGACTATAACACGACCGCGGGTAATTTATTGGCCGACATTGTATTTGAACAGGCCAATCCGATTTTTAAGTCGCGAACCGGCCATGAGATCGATTTTGTATTGTTGAACCACGGTGGCATTCGTTCGATTATCTCTTCCGGAAAGGTGTCGGCCCGAACCGCATTTGAGGTGATGCCTTTCGAAAACCAAATTGTAGTCGCCGAACTTTCAGGAAGCAATACTCAAAAACTGGTCGAATACATCATAGATTCAGGGCGGGCGCATCCTATTTCGGGCTTACAGATTATACTAGATGCTTCTGGCGGGCTTTTTTCAATTAAAGTTCAAGACAAACCTTTAGACCTTTCGAAGCAATATTACATTGCCACCAGCGACTATTTGGCGACGGGAGGAGATGATATGATATTTTTCAAAGAAGCTGTGAACATTACCAATACGGACTATTTGATACGAAACGCCATGATCGACTACTTTAAAAAAGTAGATACGATCGCACCTAAGATTGATGCTCGTTATTATAAGCTAACACGCTAATGGATCGAAGAAAATTTCTGGTCGGTACTGCAGCTTCCACAGCCTATCTGGGACTTGGGGGGCTCACCCTTACTTCATGCTCGCCCACCAAAACGCATATTACCATTTTACATACCAATGATGTGCATAGCCATATCGACCCATTTCCAAAAGACCATTCATTATACCCAAATCTTGGCGGGATATCCCGTAGGGCAAGGCTAGTTGAAAATATACGTCAAGAAAACCCGAATACCTTGCTTTTTGATGCAGGAGATATTTTTCAAGGCACCCCTTATTTTAATTTTTATGGCGGAGAACTAGAATTTAAACTTATGAGCATGTTGCGCTATGATGCTTCCACCATTGGAAACCACGATTTCGATAATGGTGTGGAAGGATTGGCGGCACAATTACCGTATGCCAAATTCAAACTGCTATCGGCCAACTACGATTTTAAGAATACCTTGTTGGAGGGGCATGTTAAACCTTGGGAAACCTACGTCGTTGACGGAATAAAAATCGGAGTGTACGGGCTGGGAATAGAATTAAAGGGATTGGTTTCAGCTGAGCTTTTCAAAGAAACCAAATACTACAACCCTTATATGATTGCCCAAGACATGGAGCGTATTCTAAAAACCGAAGAAAAATGCGACCTCATCATATGCCTTTCCCATATAGGCTATCAATACAAGGTAATGAACAAGCCTAACGACCTACATCTTGCTGCCAAGACCAAGTATACCGATTTAATCATCGGCGGCCATACCCATACCTTTTTAGAAAAACCAACGGTCGTGCAGAACATGAAAGGCAAGAATGTTTTGGTGAACCAAGTAGGCTGCTTTGGGTTAAATTTAGGAAGAATAGACTTCTATTTTGACTTTGAAAAAAATATGGCTGCCAATGGTACAAGAATTATTGTATAATCGAAAACACTTAAATAAACGAATTATGAGAAAATTAATTTTTATAGCCCTTACCCTGAGTTTATGCTATTCGGTTTCGTCACAAACTGGTAGAGATTATTACCAATTAAAGATATATACGTTTGATAGTGATGCACAAATGGCCATAACCGATGCCTATTTAAAGAATGCTTTTATGCCTGCGTTGAAAAAGCTGAATATAGGCCCTATTGGAGTTTTTAAACCAAGACCGACCGATTCTATTACCCCAAAAAAAACGTATGTGCTCATTCCTTTCAATTCAGTAGTACTATTTGGATTATATGAAGAGGCAATGATGCAAGACCAAAAGCATCTAGCCGATGGAAAAGCGTATCTCACTGCGGCCCATAATACACCACCCTACAAGCGAATAGAATCTATTTTCATGAAAGCGTTCGTTGACATGCCCAATATGGAGGCCTCTAAATTAGATGGTCCGCGAAAAGACAGGGTCTATGAGCTGCGCAGCTATGAAGGGGCCACCGAAGACCTGTACCGTAAAAAAGTGGACATGTTCAATGCCGGTGGTGAAGTTGCCCTGTTTAAAACTTTGGGCTTTAATGCCGTTTTTTATGCGGAAGTGCTTTCGGGCCCTAATATGCCCAATTTAATGTACATGACCACACATGCCAACCAAGAAGCGCGTGATGCCAATTGGAAAGCATTTAGCGATTCTCCGGTATGGACCAAATTAAAAGTGCTGCCCCAGTATCAGAATACGGTATCGAAAAACGAGCAGACTTTTTTATATCCTACGGAATATTCGGAATATTAAATTGGTTTCAGGTTTGTTGTTTCAAGTTTCAGGTTCTGAACTTTAAACTTTGATCTTTACGATGTTAAAAGAAACTCCACCAGATAGAAAAGCTCTTCGCTAAGCGATTTCTTCGGAAACGGCTTCCCTGCCCTTCTGTACCAGTAGCCTGCATTAAATTCATCGCCCTCTTTTCGGTGAAGATAGGCATGAATCCAACTGCCCATTTCATTGTGCATTTCTTGGGCGATGTTGTGCGAGGATTCCCAATCGCCCTTGGCATCATACCAGAGGGCTTTTAAGGCGCCTGGCCAATTTTTAGGCGGATGTTGAGTGGACAATGAATTATGAAACTCGGAAAAGTTCTTTGGTACTTCCATAAATCAAGGCCTTAAATGATATGACTTTGGTTGTACAAAAGCGCGAATGCCTTGAGAAGAAAGTGTAGCCCCCAAACCGGAATTATTTCTGCCAGACCACGGTACATTCGGACTCACTCGGTCGCAGCAATTCCAGTAGGCCGTGCCTACGTTTAATTTGTTCAAAATGGCCATTGCCCTTTCTTGATTAGAGGAGAATACCGCAGCGGTTAGTCCATATTCGGTATCTGCCATTAATTTTAAGGCTTCCGTATCAGAACTTACCTTCTGAATTCCGATTATCGGACCGAATGATTCATCTTTCATGACCTTCATTTCGTGATTGCAATGGGTCAAGACCGTAGGTTCGAAATAATACCCTTTGCCCCCAAGTTTTTTACCGCCGGTCAACAATTTCGCGCCTTGCTTTAGGGCATTCTCAACCTGTGTTTTTAAAATTTCCATTTGCTGCGGCCGTGTCAATGGACCTATAAAAGTTTCAGTGGTTGCGGGATTTCCGATTTTATACGATTTAACTTCTTCAACTAAGGCATCTACGAATTCGTCATGTATTTTTTCTGAAACGTAAATACGTTCTACGGCACAGCAACTTTGTCCGTTATTATAAA
>JBATIN010000416.1:0-10360 GCA_049667765.1 Flavobacteriaceae bacterium | reverse complement strand
CCGATGGTTTTTTTGAGGAATCACCTACTGATAGGCCTTCTGAGGATGTTCAAGTGAACGCCATTTTGGTGAATCCCAATTATTTTAATGAGAGTGAAGATGTTAATACCACCAAAATTGAGACGGTAAGAATCGGTAAAGAAGATAAGGCCAATACCAAAAACCGTTTTCGACTGACAGGGTATGTACGTAATGCAAAAACGGGTGAAGCGATTCCCAATTTATCATTGGTGGTCAAAAACAGGAATATGGGGGTAGTTACCGATGATGAGGGCTATTATAGTATAGAGCTTCCATCTGGTTTGAACATTTTGGAGACTCGGTCTATGGGAATGGAAAGGGCGCAAAAAAACGTGATTCTTTTTAGCGACGGAACCCTTGATATCTCGCTGAATGAAAATATAGAGCAGTTAGAGGAAGTTGTGGTAGCTGCCGATGCCGCACGTAACGTTGAGGAAGCCATAACTGGTTCAACACAAATCGATTCGGAAGAATCCAAGAATATTCCCTTGGTTTTGGGCGAACGGGATATTCTTAAAATAGCAACAACGCTTCCCGGGGTGAGTACGGCCGGTGAAGGTGCAGCGGGATATAATGTAAGAGGGGGAAATACCGACCAAAATTTAATTCTTTTAGATGATGGGGTAATCTATAATCCTTCTCATTTTTTCGGAATCTTCCAGGCCTTGAACCCCTATGCCACCAAAGATGTAACCATTTATAAGGGTAATATACCTGCGCAATATGGCGGAAGACTGTCCTCGGTCTTTGATATTAGAACAAAGGATAGCAATGTTGAAAAGTTTGCGGGTGAGGCATCTATTGGCCCTGTGACCAATAATGTGGTACTGGAAATTCCGTTGGTCAAAGAAAAATCCTCGGTGCTTGTTGGGGGCAGAAGCTCTTATTCCGATTGGATATTGCGATCCCTTAAAGACGAGCGCCTGAGCAATAGTACGGCCTCTTTTTATGATTTAATAGCCAAGTTCAATGCGAATATCAACGAGAACAACGATTTTAAGGCGACCGCATATTACAGTAAGGATGCGTTTAGTATCACCTCAGATTCCCTTTATAAATACAGCAATCGTATGTTTACCGCGAATTGGAACCATAGGATCAATGATAGAAATACGGCCAACGTTAACCTTGCAAATACCGAATATCGCTTTACTATTGGGTATGACGGCCCGTCGAACAACGATTTTGACCTTGGTTTTAAGATCAACGAGACCGACCTGAAATTAAGATTCAACTATTTGCATAGTGATACCCATAAGTTCACTTACGGACTTGAGGGAAAGTTATATAATTCAGACCCAGGTTATATTGAGCCAAACGGAGCCGAATCGAACATTAGCCCTTTGGTAATACCACGTGAAAGGGGCTTTGAATCGGCACTTTTTCTGTCGGACAGTTACACGATTAGCGAGAAATTTTTGGTAGATATCGGCCTACGCTATTCCTTTTTTGCAGCACTCGGGGCAGCTACCCAGCGCTATTATCAAGGGGGGGTACCCAAAAACGAAGCGACCCTCACCGAGACCAAGGAATTCGGTAGTAATGAAGTGATCAAAACCTATTCAGGCCCTGAAGTCCGCGCTTCGGCCCGCTATTTTTTGGCACCTGAATTTTCGGTAAAGGCTTCTTATAATAGTACCTTACAATACATACACACCTTGTCGAATACCACCACGGTATCGCCAATAGATACTTGGAAATTGGCCGATGCCAATATAAAGCCCGCTCGTGCCCACCAGTACTCATTAGGACTTTACAAAAACTTGGATGCCAATAATTACGAACTAAGTCTTGAAGGGTATTATAAAACCTCAAGCGATATTCTTGATTTTAAGGTAGGTGCACAATTATTGCTTAATGAAACCATTGAGGCCGAAGTATTGCAGGGCGAAGGAAAAGCATATGGCGTTGAATTGTTATTGCGAAAGAATAGGGGCGACCTGAACGGATGGTTGGGCTATACTTATTCGCGAACCATGATCAAATTCGACAGTGACTTTAGCGAGGAACGAATCAATAATGGCGAATTTTTCCCTTCCAATTATGATAAGCCCCATGATTTTAGCGCCGTATTAAATTACAAGTTGACCAGAAGATTTAGTCTTAGCACTAATTTTATATATCAAACAGGCCGGCCGGTGACCTATCCCGTTGGTCGGTATACATTTAACAATACCGAATACGTGTACTACAGTAACCGAAACGAATTTCGCATTCCCGATTATTTTAGGTTGGATATCGGTTTGAATGTGGAAGGTAACCATAGGATCAAGAAGTTTGCCCATAGTTTCTGGACGCTTTCCATTTACAACCTCTTGGGAAGGAATAATCCCTATTCCGTGTATTTTGTGACCGAAGGTGGCGAATTGAAGGCCTATAAGAGTTCAATTTTTGCCGTGCCGATTCCTTCTATTACCTATAGCTTTAAGTTTTAATATGATGGGTATGATAGCGAAAAAAGGAAATATGGCTGTACTACTTCTAGGGATCGGAACCTTATTCAACTCTTGCATAGAACCGTTTACGATAGAATCATCGGAAAGTTTTGATAGTACATTAGTGGTCGAGGCGACCATTACGAATGAAGAAATACAACAGGTTATAAAAATCTCAAGGGCCTATAATTTAGATCAAGAAGGTCCGAACCCGGAAAGCAATGCCAAAGTAAAGGTTATTGATGATGCCTTAAACGAATATGTTTTTCAGGAAACGGAACCGGGCAATTATGTTTCTATAGCCGCTTTCGCCGCCAAATCGGGAATTGGATATCGACTTTTGATTGTCACAAAAGATGGAAGAACGTATTCTACCGAACCACAAATTATGACCAGTGGTTCTGAAATCAAGGAGGTCTATCCGGTTCGCGAAACCAATGATTTTGGCGAAGATGGCATGGCAATCTATCTTGATGCCCAAGGCACGGAGGCCGATGCTAACTACTTTCGTTACGAATATGAAGAGACCTTTAAGATCGTAGCCCCCTTTTATGCCACACAAAATGCCATAATAATAAACGACGAATGGCCCAATTTCGAATATGGCTTGGAGGAGCGACAAACTAGGCCCATATGCTACGGAAATCGTTTGTCGACACGTATTGTCTTGACCAACACAGAGAATCAAGCTTCGAATTCAATAGATCGATTTAGGGTCAAGTTTATTCCACGGGAAGATTACGTCATATCACATCGGTATAGCATCTTGGTCAAACAATATACCCAAACGTCGAGCGCATATTCTTACTATGAGGCCCTACGCGATTTTTCGCAATCTGAAAACCCGTTTTCGGAGAACCAACCTGGGTTTTTAGAGGGGAACGTTTTTTCCGAACTTAATAAAAATGAAAAGGTTATCGGTTTTTTTAATGTCTCGGCAGTTAGCACAAAACGGATGTTTTTCAATTATGAAGATTTTTATCCCGATGAACCTCTGCCTCCATATCCCTCATACTGCACCATTGTAGAGCCGAATCCAGGTTGTCCCGGTCCGGGGTGCATTCCCTCGTTAATAAGAAATATTAGGGAAGAAGCAACTGTATTTTATGACTTGAGCGGTGGGCCAGATGCAGACCCAAGATTTGGTGGGTTTCAGATGGTCCCGTATGATTGTGGCGATTGTACCAAACTAGGCAGTAATACCGTCCCCGATTTTTGGGTAGAATAAATGATTATGAATAAATTAAAAATGAAATACCGAACTTTTGTTCTACTTCTTGTCGGAATGGTAATGAACGCTTGTATCGAGCCCTTTGAGCTTGAGAACAACGTTATAGAAAGTGCCTTGGTGGTCGAAGCGACGATTACCGATGAAACAAAACAACATGTAGTGAAATTATCAAGGGCCTATGAGCTTGAATCGGAGCTTGAGAAGCTCGAAAGCAACGCGCAAGTAAAAGTGGTGGAAGACGGTGCTGCCGAGTATCTTTTTCAAGAAACTGAACCCGGTACTTATAAAGCCATCCAAGCCTTTGCCGCAAACGCAGGGTCAAATTATGTACTATTAATAACCACAGCGGATGGCAGCATGTATACCTCGGACTCGGAAACAACACCAGAAAAAGTGCCGATTACCAAGCTTTACGTAGAAAGAGGGGTAAACGATTTGGGCGAAGAAGGAGTAAGTATTCTATTGGATAATGAGAGCCCAGCCGGTGAACCAAAATACTTTAGATACCAATTCGAGGAGACCTATAAAATAGTCGCACCCAACTGGTCGCCCTTTGAATATGATATTATTAATGACGACCTGTACAACCCTGAATTTTATCAAGCCGGACTTGGTGGTTATTTTATTGTGGGGCTTAAAGAAGAGGAAGAACCTCGCAGAATTTGTTATAATACAATACGATCTTCGGATATTAAACAAGTTTCCACAGCCTCTTTGAGCGAGAATACAATTTCTAAATTTCCGGTTAGGTTCTTGAATCGGGAAAATTATATTATCTCACACCGATATAGTAATCTAGTAACCCAATATACTCAAACCCCCGAGGCTTTTTTCTATTTTCAAAAACTGAACGATTTTGCCTCCTCAGAAAGTGTTTTTACCGATATTCAAGCTGGTTTTTTGGAAGGCAATGTAAAATCAATCAATAATAAAGATGAAAAGGTCATTGGTTATTTTGAAGTGGCCGCAGTAGACCGAAAACGCCTTTATTTCAATTATGCAGATCTGTTTCCGGACGAGTCGCTGCCTAAATACCCGATAACCTGTGATTTGGACCTAGATATAACCTTGTATCATGAAGCTTTTCATGCAGGGTTTAACGGACGTAATGGAGAGTGGGTATGTGATACCGCTTGTTACTCCCCTTTGATCAATGCCATAAAAGAAGGCAGTATTGCCTATTCGCAGACCAAACCCGGCTACGAAGGGGTAAACATGGCTGATCTAGCCTATGTCGCACCTTTTTTATCGAAAGCTAGAGGCTGTGTCGATTGTAGGGCCTTGGGCAGTAATGTTAAGCCTGATTTCTGGGAAGATGAATAAAAAACTACATATGAAAAAACATTTTTATTTAATCGTAACGTCCTTTTTGGTATCGAGTATCGCTTTTGGCCAAATGTTGATAGAAGATTTGCAGCAACTCAACGACCTCAAAAAAGTACCCTTGGAGAAAATGTACGTGCACCATGGAAGTTCCGTGTTATTTCCGGGAGAATATTTGGTGTATAGTGTATACTGTATTAATGCTTATTCCTATAATTTAAGTGAAGTCAGTAAAATTGGGTATGTAGAACTGGTTTCCGAAAAGGGGGAATTGGTGTTTTCCCATAAATTGAGATTGGAAAAAGGGAGGGCACAAGGCGATTTTTTTATTCCCGTAGAAATTCCATCCGGTAATTATAAACTTTTGGGCTACACCCAATGGATGAAGAATGGGGGAGTAAAACAGTTTTTTCAGGACGATATCGTCATCATCAACCCGTATCAATCCGATCAGACCGTTTTTAAACCCAAAGTTGAAGATTTAAGCGCAACACCTATTGAAAGTACCCCGGTGACCGATGCACAAAAATCGGCCTTGGAAGGCAAAGACATCATTCAACTATTGACGGATACCAAAACATACGAAAAGCGAAGCAAGGTCTCGTTGGTCCCTAAAAATTACAAAGGCGCCCTAGGCTACGGGTCGTATTCCATAGTGGTGCGCAAAAAAGAGGAGCTTCGAAATCCTGATCACTATTCGGCCCATGGGTTTTCAAAGCAACAATTGGCCGAAAAATTTATTCCACAGCGTGTAAACGACTCCATCTATCTCCCAGAACAGTTAGGGGAACTTTTTTGGGGAAATGTTTCCAACCAAGTTACCGGTGAAGGGGTTATGGGAAAAACGGTAACCATATCCATTCCGGGTACCGATTTTCAATTGAAGTACGCCACTACTGATGTCGACGGAAATTTTTATACCTATTTCAATAGGGAATATGACGCCAATATGACCATTGTGCAGGTACTCGACGATGAAGAAACCGAATATGCCATCAGCATTAAAGAGCAATCCCCTCTAGATTATAGTGAATTAAAATTCAATAGCTATAAATTATCTCCTGAAATGGAAAAAGCCATTGTAGCCCGCAGTGTACACAACCAAATAGAGAATGCTTATTTCACGTTTAAACCTGATACCATTTTGTCAGTTAGGGATAATGACCCGTTTATTGGAGGGAATCCTGAAGTGTATTTGCTAGATGATTATACCCGTTTTCCGACATTGGAAGAAACCTTGGTAGAAGTAGTGGATAATGTCTGGGTACGAAACGTAGACGGCAAGCAAACCTTATGGGTTCGCGAATATGTAGAACCTACCAAAAAAGATGTCTTTATCAACTTGCCCCCGTTGGTTTTTGTAGACGGCATATTTATCCCCGACCACACCGCTATTGTTGACCTTAACGCCTATACCATTAAAACTATTAAAACCGTTCGCGATCAGTTTGTTTTAGGAGGAAAGGAGTACTTGGGCATGGTTTCGATCGAAACCAGTAAGGGCGACTATATTGATCTATGGCAACAAAAAGCCAATAGCTTGAAAAAAGAACTGTTTAAACCTTTACCGAAGAAAAATTACTTCAACCAAAATTATGCATTGGATAATGGGTTGAACAAAGCTCGCATACCGGATTTTAGAAGCCAATTGTTTTGGATGCCGGAGCTAAACATCGACATGAACGAAAAAAACTTTGAATTCTATACCTCTGATGTACCTGGGGAATATGAGATCGTACTCGAAGGCTTTACTACCTATGGAAAACCGATTTCGGTGCGTGAAACGATCACTGTAGAATAGTAATACTAAACTGTTTATAAAAAAACGGTTAAATTTAGGCAGAAACTAAATGTATGCTCACAAAAGTCTTTGGTAGTGCCGTATTTGGCGTAGAAGCCACCACCATCACCGTTGAAGTAAACGTTGATACGGGGGTGGGCTATCATTTGGTCGGCCTGCCCGATAATGCGATCAAAGAAAGCAATTACCGTATCGCTGCCGCCCTTTTGAACAACGGATACAAAATACCCGGCAAGAAAATCACCCTGAATCTAGCCCCTGCCGATCTTCGCAAAGAAGGTTCCGCATACGACCTGACCCTTGCCTTGGGTATTTTGGCGGCCTCGGGCCAGATCCAATCAGAGCATATTGAAAAGTATATTATTATGGGCGAGCTTTCCTTGGATGGTAGTCTTCAGCCCATAAAAGGGGCATTGCCCATTGCCATAAAGGCACAAGAAGAAGGTTTTACTGGTTTTATGCTGCCGAAAGAGAATGCCAAAGAAGCGGCTATTGTAGAAGGTCTTGAAGTCTACGGAATTGAAAATATTTCAGAGGTTATTGAGTTTTTCGATAAAGGCCTGCCCTTGGAGCGTACCATTGTTGACATAGAACAAGAGTTTTACAAAAACCTAGATTTTCCCGAATTCGATTTCTCGGATGTAAAAGGACAGGAAAGCATTAAACGCTGTATGGAAATCGCCGCCGCAGGCGGACACAATATTATTCTCATCGGACCCCCAGGTGCCGGGAAGACCATGTTGGCCAAAAGATTGCCTTCTATTTTACCGCCTATGACTCTTCAGGAAGCTTTGGAGACGACCAAAATACACTCCGTGGTCGGTAAGATCAAGAACATGGGCTTGATGAGCCAAAGGCCTTTTCGGAGTCCGCATCATACCATCAGCGATGTTGCCTTAGTTGGCGGCGGTGCCTATCCGCAACCGGGAGAGATCTCGCTATCCCACAACGGAGTGTTGTTTTTAGATGAACTGCCGGAATTCAAACGGGGCGTGCTCGAAGTCATGCGCCAACCCTTGGAAGATCGCGAAGTAACCATTTCAAGGGCCCGTTTTACGGTGACCTATCCCAGTAGTTTTATGTTGGTGGCCAGTATGAACCCGAGTCCCGGTGGCTATTTCAACGATCCCGATGCCCCGGTAACTTCTTCTCCTGCCGAAATGCAGCGTTATTTGAGCAAGATTTCAGGCCCCTTATTAGATCGGATCGACATCCATATTGAAGTAACCCCTGTTCCTTTTGAAAAACTTTCGGAAGACCGAAAGGGCGAACCCAGCGTGGATATTCGAAAACGGGTCACTGCGGCTAGAGAAATTCAAAGTGCGCGTTTTGCCGAGCTGGATAATGTGCATTATAATGCCCAAATGAACACCAAACAAATTCGTGAGCATTGTAAATTGGACGACCCTTCAAAAACCATGCTCAAGAACGCCATGGAGCGATTGAATCTATCCGCAAGGGCTTATGATCGGATTTTGAAGGTAGCCCGCACCATTGCCGATTTAGAGGGCACTAAGGCTTTGAACGGCAATCATATTGGGGAAGCCATTCAATACCGTAGTTTAGATCGCGAGGGGTGGTTGGGGTAAGCCTAGTAAAAAATTAGTTAGGGCTAAGCTTGACTTCACATCAAAATACTTAGGGCTTAAGAAGCTCCAAGAAAGACGATTATATACTTTTGCGATAGGAGTATAGTTCAAGCACTATCTTTTAAGATGAAGTGACCTTGCATAATTGGCTAAATAGGAGCGTATTGCCAATATTTATTACATTAGCAGCAATAACCCGCAATTTATTAGGTAAATGAATCCAGCTAAAATCATATATGCGATTTACGCAAGCGAAGATATTGAATTGGTACTTCGGTTATTACATCATTTGGGGCCTTTAGAAGGGCATCACAATGCCACCATTTGGCATGATGACCCAATCGAACCCGGCCAAGTTTGGAAACCTCAAGATGAAGCCCGTTTAGATCAAGCCGATGTTATTGTACTTATGGTGAGCCATGCGTTCATGTATTCTGAATTTATCAACCAACTGGAATTCAAAAAAATTATTGATCGTCACAAAGCGGGTACTGCCAAGGTGATTCCTGTTGTTCTAAATGCCTGCCCATGGGATATTGAGTTTAAATCCAATGATTACGATTTTAGCTTTAAAGAATTAGCGGTTTTTCCTGAAGATTTACAACCCTTAAGTGAAAATAAGGCACCTGATCAGGTGTTCAATCAGGTCATGGCCCATGTGCGACAATTTATTGCTCCCACTGCTGCACCAGTGGAACCTATTACCTCGATGGAAGCGCAGCCACAAGAAATATCGGAATCTAGTGCACAAGAACAGTTAGCCTTACTTTTTGCAGAAGAAAGTGCTGCGGCAAAAAAAGTCGAAGAGGAAAAAAAGATAAAGGAAACCGAAGCCAAAAAACGGGCGGAAGATGAAATTAGTGCAAAAAATGAACCGAAAGCCAAACAAAAGGCTGACGAAGAGATAAAACAAAAACAGGAAGCCGAGGCAAAGCTAAAAAACGAAGAAGCCGCTAGAATCAAAGAAGAATTTGAGGCAAAACGAAAAATCGAAGAAGAAACAAAGCAACGACAAGAGGCCGAAGCCAAACGAATAAACGAGGCCGCTGCAGCACAAAAACGGGCAGCCGAAGCGAAGCATAAACAGCGGGAAGAAGAGGAAAGCAGGCGTAGAAATGAAGCTGGAACCAAGCAACGGGCCGAAGAAGAAAATAGGGCACGTGCGGAAAAGGCGAAGCGCCAGGCCGAATTTGCGGCCAGTGTTAAACAAACATCGGAAACCCGGGCGGTAGATATTGATGAGGAAACGGCTCAAAAAAGCAGTAAAAAGAAGTTAGTTCTTTTTGGCGTGGGGCTGGCCATTCTAGTACTTGCCGGTATTTTCTTATCAAAAAACAGCAGAGGTACAGAGGAAGATGTACAGCCCATACAAAACAGCACGACCGTAACCGAGAGCGATTCAGAAGCACCGGTCGAAAAAGAACCCGAAGTCATTGAACCCACCAAAACGGTTGTTGAAGAAACAAAAGCATCTCTTTCAGAGCTCCGTGTTGGGGATCGCTATGAAGGGGGCATCGTTTTCTCAAAAGATGCTGGAAGTAAAACTGTAAAAATAGCCCAACTCAAAGATGCAGGCCCCATGACTTGGAAGCAAGCCATGAAGATTCATGAAAAACTGGGCGAAGGTTGGCGCGTACCCAAAATGGAAGAACTGCAATTGATGCAAAGAACCATTGGCCAAGGCGCAAAAAACTCAGGAAAATTTGCCGATGAACTCTATTGGAGCGCTACTCCCTATGATGCCAATCAAGCGCGACTAGTGCGTTTTCGCGATGGCAATACCTCTTTTCATTATAACAGTAGGGGTACCCACCGCCGGTTTAGGGTTAGGGCGATCAAGGATGTTGAATGATAAGGTAGGAGGTACGAGGTAAGAAGGTGCATTAGAATAGTGCATATAGTCAAAGAAAGGATGGTTCTTTTAAACTGATTTATATTCTTAGAGCGAACGCTAGATAAC
>JBATIN010000415.1:0-5096 GCA_049667765.1 Flavobacteriaceae bacterium | reverse complement strand
TTTTCCCCATGAAGAATGCGGTAATGTACATCTTTAGTATCGTCCCAATTTTCTATGCGGAATAATGCCGACCAACCGATATCGTTTATTTTTTGTTTTTGAATTTCTTTCCATGTGCCGTTCTCTTCAATTTCCAATCGTACTTCACGCGTCTCCTCAGGATATAAGGGGTAAAGTTGTGCACTTAATTTTAAGGTCTTGTTTGAAACGGTATAAATGCCAAAAGCAACAACACTATCACGGGCCACTTTTAGCTCAATAATTTTATTTACACCTCTGTTCCACCAATCATTGATCGCTAAGGTATCCACATCATTAAAAGGCGCTACAATTGGAGGTGTCATTTTTTTGACTTCTTTGGTACAGCCAATCGTCGCTAGTACCAATAGAATAAATAGTTGTTTCATTTTACCATGTTTTTTGGTAAGGAGTTCTGTTTTTTAAAGACCATTCCTTAAAGATATAGCTTTACCTTATTATGGTGAATAATCGTCAACAAAAACTAATTTTCGTCTACAATGCAGATTCAGGCCTGCTAAATGCAGTTTTGGATAGTGCCCATAAGGTATTAAGTCCGAGTACCTACGCCTGTCACCTATGTGACATTACCTATGGATTTGTTTCGGAAAACAATATTTGGAAAAAGTTTAAGACGGAACACGGTACCCAATGGCAGTTTTTGCATAAAGACGAATTCAATAATAAGTTCGCCTCTAAATTCGGCCATAAATTTACCTTTCCAATAATATTGATAGAGGGAGATAGCGAGCTGGAAGTAGTCATCGGTACTGAAGAATTAAATAATTTGCCCACCACCGAATCGCTAATAGAATTACTTGCGAAAAGGGCAGAGCGCTAGATTTTTTCCCGTTCAAAAAACTCAAGGTTTATGGTGTCTATGTAGTTCAATAGCTCGTCTCGACCCATGACTTTTGATGATGAAGTGATAAAGTAGCGAGGGGCTTCTTCCCAGACTTCTGACAATAAACCATTAATATAGGTAGCGATATTTCTTTCGATAGCCTTTGGTTTTAATTTATCGGCCTTGGTGAAAATGATGCAGAAGGGAACGTTGTTCACCCCAAGCCACTCCATAAAGGCAAGATCTATTTTTTGCGGCTCGTGGCGAATATCGACTAACACGAAAGAACAAACCAATTGCTGGCGCTGTAGAAAATAGTTGGTAATATATTTTTGAAAGGTGTTTTTGTCTCGTTTTGAGACTTTTGCGAAGCCATAGCCTGGCAAATCGACTAAAAACCAATTACTGTTGATCTTAAAATGGTTAATAAGCTGTGTCTTGCCGGGTCGGCCAGAGGTTTTGGCCAAACTTTTACGTTCGGTCAGCATATTGATCAAAGAGGATTTGCCCACATTAGATCGGCCAATGAACGCATATTCGGGCAAGGGTTCGTTCGGACATTTGGAGACATCCGAGTTGCTCATGACGAATTCGGCCGACTTTATCTTCATTACTGAAAATTTAGAATTTACGCTCGGCTAACCAAGCATCGAGAATGCTATTGAACTCTTCAGGGTGTTCCATCATGGGGGCATGGCCACATTTTTCCATCCAAAATAGATCTGAATCGGGCAGTAGTTCATGAAATAACTCGGCCACATCGGGCGGGGTTACACTATCATTTTTGCCCCATATAATGCAGGTGGGCGTATGCATTTTCGGTAGATCTTGTGCCATATTATGGCGGATCGCACTTTTAGCGATCGCCAAAGTCTTTACAAGCTTTACCCTATTGTTTACAGTGGCAAATACTTCATCAACGATCTCTTTGGTCGCAACCGCCGGGTCATAAAAAACGTTTTCCGCCTTTTGTTTTATAAACTCGTAATCACCACGTTTAGGGTACCCGTCGCCCATCGCGCTTTCATAAAGTCCAGAACTTCCGGTAATCACCAATGCCTTTACCATTTTCGGGTATAATTTGCTATGTAACAAACCGATATGCCCTCCTAACGAATTACCTAATAGAATAACATCTTTGAGACCTTTAAATTCGATAAATTTTTCAAGGAATTTCGCAAATTGTTTTACGTTGGTCTTTAGTAACGGCATGTCATAGATTGGCAGTTCGGGCACTAAGACTTTGTAGCCTTTTTTCGGAAAATGTTCGGTTACTCCTTGAAAGTTACTAAGCCCTCCCATAAGGCCATGTAATATAATAATAGGAGTGCCTTCTCCTTTTTCAATGTACCTGTATTTGCCCTCGGTAATTATCTTTTCTTCCATTAAGGATGCTTCTGGTCGTTATCGACAAATATAGGCATTTCAATGTAATACAAATTGAAACCTACATTTTAGAAAATCAATTAAATACAGTTTTTAAGATTAAATACGGGTGGATAAGAATGTTTAGGTCACGACACTCATCTCCAATTTCAGGGCCAATAACGCCCAAAACCATAAATTTTGACAACAAAGTGGTAATTTGTGGTAAAATGTGGTAATAATATTTATATATTTGAGTTATTAAATGAAAAACCAAGCATTTAGGTGATCAATTTCAATGGCGCATACGATTGTAAGGCTGATGCCAAAGGTAGGGTAATGTTACCTGTTGCCCTAAAAAATCAGTTGTTACCGGTGCTTCAAGAGGGTTTTGTGATCAAGAGATCGGTAAGTGGTGCCTGTTTGGAACTATGGCCCATGGGCGAATGGAATATCATGATGAAAAAAGTGAATTCCTTGAATAGGTTTGTAAAAAAGAACAACGACTTCATTCGCATTTTTATGGCCGGAGTTAAAGAGGTGGAGATCGATAATGCCGGAAGGCTTTTGATTCCGAAAAACTTGGTGGCCATTGCGGGAATCGAAAAAGATATTACGCTAAGCTCCGCAGTGAGCATTATTGAAATATGGGATAAGGATAGCTATGAAAAAGCTATAGATGTAACACCCGAAGACTTTGAGGCCATGGCCGAAGATGTTATGGGGAGCGACGGAGATATAGTTGGTGATGTATCATAACCCGGTTCTTTTAAAAGCGTCCGTTGACGGACTTGATATAAAGGAAGATGGAATTTATGTGGATGTAACCTTCGGAGGTGGAGGACATTCAAAAGAAATATTGAGCCGTCTTGGTGAAAAAGGAAGATTGATTGCCTTTGACCAAGACGAAGATGCACTCGAAAACTCGATAGCAGATGAAAGGTTTACGCTGATCAATGAGAATTTCAGGTACATCAAACAGTTTTTAAAGTTCTATGGCATTAAGCAGGTTGACGGAATCTTGGCGGATTTTGGAGTTTCATCGCATCAGTTCGATATCGCCGAACGTGGCTTTTCAACACGATTTGAAGCGGATCTCGATATGAGAATGAGCAAAAAGAACAACCTCACGGCATTCGATGTAATCAATACCTATGATTACGATGCGTTGCGTAAGGTGTTGTTTGATTATGGTGATTTGCGAAATGCTAACAGCATTGCCAATACTGTGATTGCCCAAAGAGAGGTTGAGCCAATCGAAACGACCGCCCAGTTAAAACTGGTTTTAGCGCCGTTTTTACCGAAGTCTAAAGAACATAAGATATTGGCCCAGGTGTATCAGGCCGTTCGTATTGAGGTCAACCAAGAAATAGAGGTTATTAAAGAGTTCTTGATGCAGACCCATGAATTGTTGAAGGTAGGAGGAAGGCTAAGCATTTTAAGCTACCATTCTTTGGAGGATCGTTTGGTGAAGCGTTTTATACGTTCCGGACTTTTTGAAGGAGAACCTGAAAAAGATTTTTACGGCAATATCGCGGTGCCCTTTAAAAAAGTAGGCAACCTAATCGTGCCAACAAAAAATGAGATTGCCCAGAACAATAGGGCGCGAAGTGCCAAGTTGCGAATCGCGGTGCGCATATAAATAATTGACAAAATGAGAAATGGAGTTTTAGATATTTTGAAGGGGAAGTTTTTGGTAAGCGGCGACGCTCCCAAAAATTGGCTGTTTATCATTTTTGCGTCGTTTTTGGCCACGGTAATGATCGGCAGTTCACATAGTGCCGATAAAAAAGTACACCAAATTGCGAAGTTGAACGAAGAGGTAAAAGAGCTGCGAAGCGAATTTGTAGATATCCATAAAGACATTCAAAAGTTGAAATTAGAATCAACCCTTTCTCAGAATTTGGCGAAAAAAGAATTATATCCATCAGAGACCCCTCCTAAAAAAATCAGGGTAAAATCAGTAGAAAAGTAATGGCGGTTACCGATAAGAAAATATTGACCAGGTTGTACCTCGTTGCAGGATTTTTGTTCCTGTTCGCGTGCGCTGTGCTTTTTAAATTGGTCAGTATTCAGCTCGTTGATGGTGAAAAATACCGACATCTGGCAGAAGATCGCACCTCAAAAATGTTTACGATTGCGCCCAATAGAGGAGATTTGTATTCTGATGATGGTAGTTTGTTGGCCACTTCGGTTTCAAGATATGCCATACATTTTGATGCCGTTACCGTCTCAGATAAAGATTTTAAAGAAAACGTAAAGCCGCTTTCCGATGCCTTGGCGAAATTGTTGGGCAAACCCTCGTCACATTACCAACAACTTTTAAGAAAGGCAAAATCGAACCAGAATAGGTTCGCGCTCTTGGCGCGAAATCTCGATTACTCTGACTATATCGCTGTTAAACAGTTTCCGTTGTTCAATAAAGGCCCGTATAAAGGCGGCTTGATCATTGAGCAAAAAACGGTACGTGAGCATCCATTGGGCAAAATTGCCGAGCGAAGTATTGGGTATGAACGACTTACCGAATATGACCGGTACTCCGGGGTAGGGCTTGAAAGGGCATTTGGGCCTTATTTAAGAGGTACCGAAGGTAAAAGACTGAAACAAAAAATTGCCAAAGGCCAATGGAAACCTATAGGGATGGATAATATCATTGAACCCAAAGATGGCTATGATGTTTATTCTACTATTGATGTGAACATACAAGACATCGCACACCACGCCTTGCTTAAGCAATTGGAATATTATAAAGCCGACCATGGTTGTGTTATTGTAATGGAGACCAAAACAGGAGAAGTAAAGGCCATTGCCAATTTAGGTAAAACAGCAGAAGGCAAATATTATGAGCGTTTGAACTATGCTATAGGCG
>JBATIN010000414.1:0-4625 GCA_049667765.1 Flavobacteriaceae bacterium | reverse complement strand
ACCTTCTATTTCAAGCAATTCAGAATCTATAGCAGCCTTGCTGCGTTTATTTCTATGGAAAGTTATTCCAAATCTATGGGCTTCGTTGCGCAATTGCTGAATAATTTTTAAGCTTTCCGATTTTTTATCGAGGTAAAGCGGAATGGAATCGCCAGGAAAATAAATTTCCTCCAAACGTTTTGCTATGCCAATAATTGCAATTTTGCCACGAAGTTTTAAAAGCTCTAAACTTTTTAATGCCGATGACAACTGTCCCTTTCCCCCATCAATGACAATTAATTGGGGTAAGGGTTCGTTTTCTGATATTAGCCGTTTGTACCGTCTTAACACCACTTCTTCCATTGAGGCAAAATCATCGGGGCCAACGACCGTTTTTATATTGAAATGGCGATATTCTTTTTTTGAAGGCTTTCCATTTTTAAAAACGACACAGGCCGCTACCGGATTGCTGCCTTGAATGTTACTGTTATCGAAACACTCAATATGCCGTGGTTCTTTTTTAAGCCGCAGATCCTTTTTCATCTGCGCCATTATTCGATTGGTATGCCGATCTGGATCTATAATCTTGATCTGGTTGAACCGCTCTTGCCTGTAGAACTTGGCATTGCGTTCTGAAAGTTCTAGAATCTTCTTTTTATCACCCGTTTTCGGAACCGTAATTTTTAGTCCTTGCGCTATCGTTAGCTTAAAGGGCATGTAAAGCTCTTTCGATTCTGAATTAAATCGCTGTCGGATCTCGATTACCGCCAACTGCAACAGGTCGTTATCGTGCTCGTCGAGTTTCTTTTTAATTTCAAGGGTATGCGACCGAACAATGGACCCATGGGACAATTGCAAAAAGTTCACATAGGCAAAGGCATCGTCTGAAATTATTGAAAAAACATCTACATTGTTTATTTTGGGATTTACAATAGTTGATTTCACTTGATAGTTTTCAAGCACCTCTATTTTATCCTTCACCCGCTGTGCTTCTTCAAAATTCATTTCGCTTGCCAAAACTTTCATTTGTGTCTTGAAATAGTGCAGAGATGATTTAAAATTTCCTTTGATTATCTCGCGAATATCTTCGATCTGCCGGTTATATTCCGCTTCATTTTGAAGGTTCTCACACGGACCCTTGCAATTGCCTAAATGGTACTCGAGACAAACTTTATATTTATCGGCATCGATTTTTTCTTTTGAAAGGTTATAGTTGCAAGTTCTTAAGGGGTACACACTTTTAACCAGGTCCATTAATGCTTTGACGGTTTTCATACTGGTATATGGGCCAAAATATTCAGATCCATCCTTTATGAATTTTCTTGTTGGGAATATTCTTGGAAACCGCTCTTTTTTAATACATATAAAAGGATATGATTTATCATCTTTGAGCAATACATTATATCGAGGGCGATTTTGCTTAATGAGATTGTTCTCCAACAAAAGCGCATCAGACTCTGTTTCGACCACAATATGTTTGATACCCACAATTTTTTTAACGAGTACCCTAGTCTTGCCATACTCATGGTTCTTTGTAAAATAAGAAGACACCCTTTTTTTTAGGTTCTTGGCCTTACCTACGTAAAGCATTTTTTCGTCTGCATCGTAAAATTGATATACGCCAGGACTATCTGGCAAGGTGCTCAATTGTATTTTTAAAGGTATTTTACCCATGAATTTAATCGAATCGATTTTAGTGCTAAGACAGGGTTAAATTACTATGTTTTTATTAATGAGTGTCGTGAATTTTCTTTTTTAACTAATTATATTGAACCTCTAATTTTGTTCATTAACAAGCTACCTATATACTGATTAAAACGTTTAATTTATAAGAATTGATTTACGTTTTGGACTAATAAATCCGCCCAATTTTAAATCCTAATAACGGTCTCCACACCTTCTAAAAATACAATTATTGTGCTTTTTTATCATTTTGTTACTTAAGTATTTGACATTCAAACACATACTTCAAAAAAACATATCGAAAATACATTACTAAAATATCTCTCCTAAAAAAAAGATGCATTTCATCGATAAAAAGTTGCATTTAAAGGGATTTTTAATATTTTTTTTATTTACATTTAGCGTATCAAAATCATTTCCCCTATGGACGACTATATCATAACTTTAGGCCTATATTTAGTTTTAATGCTATTTTTTAAAGTGTACTACGCTGTCGCTGCAAAAGAGTAGTTTTTTTATGTGACGATCGTAGAAATTGAATCAACCTAGATGTTGAAAAAAAAATTGCGTGTTCACTATTTGCAACTTAGGAAAGATACTCCCCCACAAGATCTTCTTTTAGCCAGTCTAGGTATTGCCAATGAACTACTTAAGCTTCCTATCTGGTCTTTCGACAACTATCATCTCTTTTTACAGATTCCGGGAAAAAACGAAATAGACACTTCGTTCATTCTATCGCTTCTTCATGGTAAGGACAAGAATATTATTCTGCCCAAAGTAAGTTCAGATCGCTCTTTAAAACACTATTTACTGACCGATTCCCTAAAATTAAAAGAAAGTGCATGGGGCATACCTGAACCCTTAAATGGCATTGAAGTTTCTGTTGACACCCTTGATGTTGTATTCGTGCCCCTTTTGGCTTTTGATGAAAAAGGAAACCGGGTAGGGTATGGCAAAGGGTTTTACGATATTTTTTTAAAACAATGCAGGCCCGAAATGATTAAAGTAGGATTGTCAATGTTCGAAGCTGTGGAAAGTATTACCGATGTGAACGATACTGACGTAAGGTTGGATTTTTGTGTGACCCCGAATAAAATTTATAAATTCTCTTCTGATTTATAATCAACCCCACTGTTGTCGGGAAGCTTATCAGTTTCTTCATTGTTGGTGCCAAATGCCTTTTTATTAAATACCAACAAAATACCTACCCCAGTGCTTATGGCGGTATCGGCAATGTTAAATACCGGTTCAAAAAAGCGAAAGTGCTTGCCCCCAAAATAAGGCACCCAATCAGGCCAATTGGCATCTATTAAAGGAAAATAGAGCATATCGACTACCTTACCATAAAACAGTTTGCCATAAGGTTCATCTGAAAAAAGTGTGGCGACTTGATTATGGCTATCATTAAAAAGGCTTCCATAAAAAATGGAATCCAAAATATTGCCCAAGGCCCCGGCAAAAATCAATGAAACGGCACTTATTAAGGTATTAGAGGACTTTTTACGTACTACATCAAATAACCAGTACCCTATTCCGATAATCGCAAAAAGACGAAAAATGGTCAAGAATAGTTTTCCCGAACTTTCAGAAATAGGTAAAATATCACTTAATTTTGCTCCCCAGGCAGCACCTTCATTTTCAATAAAGAGTATTTTGAACCAGCTAAAAACATCGACCGACTCTCCAAGTACAAAATTCGTTTTGATATAGAATTTACTGAGCTGGTCAATTATTAAAATAGCTACTATGAGCAGCAGCGACTTCTTTAAGTTCATAGGTTCAAAATATGAAGGGCAAAAATAGCGATATTATTCGGTTTTCGTAATGTAGATGTTGCCAGTAGTGGTAGTTAAAATAAGTTCGGCATCACCAAAGGGTATTTTGTCGCTTTTAACCATACCATATTTACTCTGTGCCTTGATCATTGCAGTTACACTACTTGCGCGTATATCGCCACTTTGTGTTTTAATGTCGGCATAGCGAGAAACTTGATTCAAGAAACAATGGCCATCGGCCAAGGTCACCGTTAAATTTTTATAGCTGCCCGATATGTCGATATTACTGTTGGTGCCAAACACCTGAACCACTTGTTCACTAGGCAGTTTTATCTTCAAAGCAATTGAAACCACCTTGTGAGCACTAAGTTTGTCATTAGGGTCAACAAAATTGGGCTGAAAACCGGCTTGTATTTTTAACGTATTGCCTTCTTCTTTTATGGTTAAGAGTAAATCTTTGTTGTATTCTCCATCAAAACTAGCCTCAACAATTAATTCCTTACCCGTGCTGGTTTCTATGTCTACTTTAAAGCAATTTTCGGTATCGATCTGAATCAAGGAAATATTGTGGTCGACAATCGACTTTTTTACAGTTCTCTGCCCTTGTGCACGCATAAAGGCCGACATCGCCAATAAACAAAACAAGACTCTCATTTAAAACCCTTTGAAGAAAAACGTCCGCCATTCGGCGGACGTTTCTTATTTCTGCATATTTTTTGCCTCAATGCTCAAGGTGGCATGGGGTACTAGCTTCAATCGCTCTTTATTGATCAATTTACCCGTAACCCTACAAATACCATAGGTTTTATTCTCTATACGTAAAAGTGCATTCTTTAAATCGCGTATGAACTTTTCTTGCCGAATCGCAAGCTGAGTATTGGCCTCTTTGCTCATAGTCTCAGAACCCTCTTCAAATGCCTTGAAGGTAGGCGATGTATCATCCGTGCCATTGTTGCCATCGTTCATATATGAACTCTTTAAAAGCTCTAAATGACTCTTTGCCTTTTCTATTTTTTCTTCGATCAATACTCTAAATTCTTCTAAATCTTTGTCTGAGTATCTAACTTTTAAATCTGTTGCCATAATTTCTAGTGTTTTTCAATAAACAATTTAGTATTTACTTCATCAAATGCCACTTCCATCCCTTTTTCCAAGACTTCCTCTAAATCAAGTTGCGCAGTTAATGTT
>JBATIN010000413.1:0-2222 GCA_049667765.1 Flavobacteriaceae bacterium | reverse complement strand
TTTTAAAGCAAAACACTTCGTCAGAAGTAGACAATTCTAAGTTACCTAGAATGTACCTGGCTATCTGCCTAAGGCAGATAAATATAGGTTATAGAATTTGAATATAACTATCTTATTATCAATATTTTAAATTATAAAAAAATATCGAAACATATGATATTATATGGGTACAGATAGGAGATTTATCAGGTCTTAAATGGTGTTGAAAAAATGGAAAGAAATACGGAAATATTCAATTTTTTTGTGGGTAGGGAGAAGAAAGGGCAAGTGGTTTTTACGCCGCTTGTTCTTTCTCGTGGCTCCGAGTGTGTTGTTCAAAACTGTAACGGAATCACTTCACGGACGGACCGGCGAAGCATGTCCGCATCGTGAGGATTGGAGTGGAAGGTTTGTACAACTTCCGCAGGAGCTTGGAAAAATTGAGTAATGAAATCAGCTAGATTCTATTAGCTTTTCACTTTCTGAAAATATTTACTAAACACCAAAAACAACACCCCGCAAAGCAACCACGCAGGTAAGGTCACAAATGACAAAAACACATCGAACTGAAGTGATATAAAATAGAAAAGTCCAAAACTAATCGCCCACGCAAAAAGAACCGCTTTGTTAAATTTGATATTGGCGACTTCAGCGTAGTTTTGAACAATGCCGGCTTGCTTGTGGAAAAAATGTTCGAAAACGATTATGGCACCGAAGGGTGCTAAAATAAATCCATAAAGCGCTACAAAACCTAGTAGTTTCATGGCAAAGGCAGGGAATAATCCTGCGATGGTCGCAAAAGTTCCAGCGATGATGGTGACCCAAAAGGTAGATACTTTAGGCATAATAGCTTGGAAGGCCAATCCGGCTCTATAAATAGTTGGGTTCGCAGTTGTCCAACCTGCCAATAGAACAACGAGCGCTCCAAAATATCCGATGGCATTATAAGCCAAGGGTCCCGGAGCTACGGACGGTGCTTCGCCATTTGACAAGAAGGCTTGTGCCTCGGGAGTTTTTATGTAGACCGCATAAAGTAGTGCGGCCGCTATCCACGCCATGTAGTGGCCTACGTACATTCCTGCTGCCGTCATCCAACCTGAACTAGCTTTTTTTGCAAAACGAAATACTGATAAATCGGACATTCCGATGTGCATTGCCGCATTGGCGAACCAAGACCAAATGACCACATGCCAAAACGTATATTTTATTTGTCCCGGAAACGGTTCTGAACCTTCTCCCCAGATATTCCAAAAATCAGATAGACTTTGTACCCCCAACTGTTGAATGGCTACGATACCACAGGCCAAAAATCCCAAGACAATTATGGGAGACATCCAATTGGCTGCCTTAGATACCGTATCATACCCCTTTGAGGCTATCAATGAAATAATCGCGCCTATTGCCAAAACAATCAGTACCCAAGTAATACCGTTGGGCATGGTATCAGTCAATTTTGGCATTTCCATATTAAAGGGTATTCCGACTGCCGTGGCGGAAACGGTAATCATTGCTCCTGCCAAAAAACAGAACAATATTCCATTGGCCAGATTATAACCGATGACCAATTTTTTCCCACATATTTTTTCCAATTGATAGTACAGTGTCAATCGATATTTAACTGCTATTTCAGCTGTCAAAAAACGCCAGCTTAATACAGCCAGCAAGTTCCCTAATAGCAATCCAACGATCAAATCAAAGGCGCTGACTCCTGCGGTCAAAAACAAAGGGCCGATCACGAATTCCGTTCCAGCGGCGTGCTCTCCAGCATACATTCCTAAAAAGCTTTTCCAGCTTTTTAGTTTAGATTGCGGTACAGGTGTTCTCTCAAACTCCCCTCCTGCGATTTCTTCGATTTCCTCTTCGATGTTGTATTGGCTCATTTTATGTTGGATATTGGTTGGTTATCAAATGTTTTGGCAAATCTTCCACGCGTTCGCAGCACAATTGGTCCATGACCTGTTTGAACTGTGTTTTTAACATGGTAATGGTATGGTTGCCTCCTTTTGTGCCGAGGGCTCCGCAACCATAGAGAAAGGATCTTCCCATGAACGTGAACTTGGCACCACTCGCCATGGTTCTTGCAATATCCGGTCCTGAGCGAAGTCCGCTATCCATCATAATTTCTATCTGGTCGCTGTATTTGGATGCAATTTCCGAAAGGGAATTTATGGTCGATTGGGCGGCATCCAATTGTCTGCCCCCATGATTGGAAACGATAATTCCGTCAAAGCCCATGCGAATAG
>JBATIN010000412.1:0-5612 GCA_049667765.1 Flavobacteriaceae bacterium | reverse complement strand
CTAATTGATTATGCAAAAAGGCGGGTAGGAGCCAAGGATTGGAAAACAGTGCCGAAAAGTTCTGCAAGACGAATTTTCCGTTTTCTAAAATTTCATATCCTACAGGGTGTTGCATCCAAGCATTGGTGGCCAAAATAAACCAACCACTTGCCCAAGAACCTAAAAACACTAAAAAGCCAGTTAGGAAATGTAGTTTTTGTCCCATTAATTTTTCACCAAAAATGAATAGCGCTAAAAATGAGGATTCTAAAAAGAAAGAGAACATGCCTTCCATGGCCAAGGTCTGGCCTATGATACCTCCGGTAAGCTCAGAGAATTTTGCCCAATTGGTGCCAAATTGAAACTCCATAGGAATTCCCGTTACGACGCCCATGGTAAAATTAATAGCAAAAATTTTCATGAAAAATTTTGCCGCATCGTTATACTTTTCAATGTTATTTCGTAGATACCTCCCTTTAAAATAGACTATCAACAATGATAATCCCATGGTCAATTGCGGAAATATATAGTGAAAGGTAATCGTGAATGCAAACTGCAATCGGTCATAGAAAAGCATATCTTCCATAAAGCAATACGTTTAGTAAAAGTTGAATTTTTAGTATTCCGCTTTTGTACTGCAAAGGTAATCGACCAAAAACCAAATGGTGGCAACTTTTGTTACTGTAGGTATTTTTTTATAGAATCGGTGACACGCAGAACAAAAACTGCCTTAACATCGTAGCTACCAAAAAATTAAGGAATTACTATGTACCCCTGCAACTGGTAATTGGCAAGCACACTGATGGCCGACAAGGCTTTTTCAACATATTCGTTCATGTTGGCATCTGTAATACCTAAGGCGCTGGTAGCTTGGCCGCACACATAAAGTTTTACTCCTTGTTTTTTTAGCAAGCTCAAAAGTTCTAAATTAGGATTGTCTTTGTTATATTTTTCTTGGTATTTTACATTGTTCAACGAGAAAAAGCTAGCGGGACCGTGAATGGCCGTTACGATTTTTATCTTTTCTGAAGGTACGCCTGCTGCTGCTAGCATATTCAAGGTACGGGCAACTTTCCAAAGGCCTTCGTTTACACCTTCTCTTTCCTTGTCGTCATGAATATCGAACAGCAAATTGTATTGTAAGGTCGGGTCGGGCTGTACTGCCGCATCTTTTAGATTAATGATTTTTCCGTAACCTTCAATTACAGGAGTTTCCCATTCTTGTGCTTGAACTTGTGTGAAGGATAAAACTAAAAATGCAATACCTAATAATTTTTTCATGTTTTTTGATAATTTAAGACCGATGTTGAAGAATGTTATTTGTTAGATGATAAAAAATGAGAGGGGTCAAGTCGATTTTTATACTTGTTTATGCGAAACTTGACACAAATTTCAAATGTAATTTTTTTTGTACAATCCTTATGTAACAAATGTTATTGTTTAGCAAAAAGGAATGCAATAATTTAGTTGTATATTTTTTGATCAACCAGAATCGATTTTTTAAAATATGGATGAGTTAAGAATTCTTAAAAAAAGACTATTCTGGTTATTTCTCGCCCTATTTGCCCTGGTGGCGGCAGTTCTTATTGAATTATTTGATTATAAACCCAGTACCGCACCTAAAGTGGTTGACCTACCGAAAGCACCAATAGAAAGCTGGAAGCCCAAAAATGTACTATTGGCATTAGAGGATAAGGACCCCTTGGTAAAGCAAGGCTATTTGCTAATAAAAGAATCGCCTACGCAAATGGGCCCTTCAGCTGAAAACCCGGACATGCGGTTTACTGGGAATCATATGGCCTGTGCCAATTGTCATTTACAATCGGGCACCCAGGCAGGTGCTGCTTCGTGGGTAGGTGTGGTTGAACGCTTCCCTCAATTTGGTGGCCGCTCGAACAAGATAGGCACGATTCAAGACCGCATAAATGGCTGTATGGAACGTAGCATGAACGGCAAGAAACTTCCTATAGATTCAGAAGCTATGAAGGCCATCGTCGCTTATATGAATTGGTTGGGAACAGATGTGCCCGAAAACAGGAAGAAAGAATTCTCAGGCTTTGTAGAAATCGAGATTCCCGAGGTAGCAGTGGATTTAGTAAAAGGTAAGGCGGTTTATGAGAAGGAGTGTGTGCTTTGCCATCGGAATGATGGTCAAGGGGTCCTTTTTGCAGATGCATCCAAAGGCTATCAATATCCGCCTTTATGGGGAAAAGATAGTTATAATAATGGGGCCGGCATGCATAGGGTACTGACTTCGGCACAATTTATAAAGAGTAATATGCCCTATTTACAAGCCACTTGGGACAAGCCCAAACTAACCGATGAGGAAGCCTTTAACGTTGCAGGATACATCAATAGTTTTGACCGACCTGTGAAAGCGAATACCGAAAACGATTATCCCGATAAAAAACTAAAACCGGTTTCGACCCCGTATGGCCCGTGGGCCGATGGCTTTTCGGCCGAACAGCATAAAAATGGACCTTTTCAGCCAATTATAGCCTACTATAAACAAGAGTATAATATCACTAAAACCAAATGAGTTTGACCCGAACTTTGTGTTCTTTTTTGCTTTTAACAACTGTGTTTTCTTTTTCTCAGGATGATGAAGCAACGAAAAACAAGGGCAAATTGTCCGGGCAATGGCGAACCTATTATATGAACACCTTTAATAATGGAGGCTTAAAAGATTTTGCAGCACTGGCAACAGGGGGCAAGTTAAAATATCAGTATTCGTTTGGCAGCCGTTTTAAGATCGGGGCAGCATTGTATAATTCAACCAACCTTGGCATTCAAGATTTAACCTTGCCCGATGCTACAACTAATAAATTAGGCCGGTATGAAGAGGGATTGTTTGACCGGCTCGACCTTGAAAACGATGCGATATTTCTGCTGGGAGAATTGTACCTCAACTACAAATTGTCAGCCCATGAAATCACTTTAGGTAGAATGAAACTCAACACGCCCCTGATCAACCCCGAAGATGGGCGAATGATTCCTACTTTGGTGCAAGGGGCTTGGTATGCCTATACATCAAAGGTTTCGAATGTTATAAAATTAGGGGTGTTCAATAGAATTGCCCCGCGCTCTACCAGTGAGTTTTTTAGGGTGGGGGAGAGTATTGGCACCTATCCCGAAGGAAGGAATATCGACGGTAAAACCCATCAGTATTACGGTAATACGAACTCCGATTTCTTGGCCCTGTTCAATACCGACGTTAAAATTTCAAAGAAGATTCAGCTTAATTTCTGGAACTTTTATGTGGACAATGTCACGAATAGCGCCTATTTGAAACCGAAAATGCAACTCAATACTAAATGGGCTTTAGAGGCCGAGTGGCTGCATCAAAATAGGGTTGGAGATGGGGGAAATTCACTTGACTCATTGCGTTATTTTACCTCGAATACTTCCGATATTGTTGGTGTTAAGCTTGGTTATCAGCACAAAAGGACCAAAGTATCATTGGCCTATGACCATATTTTGGCGAACGGACAGTTTATTTTTCCAAGGGAATGGGGCCGAGAGGATCTATTTAGTTTTCAAAAGCGGGAACGAAGCGAGGGTTCTGGAGACAATCATGCCTTGGTATTTTATTATGATACCCAAATAGAATTGGTGCCAGAGCAGGCTAAAATTCAGAGCATCTTAAGCGTGGGGAAACATTGGAAACCTACGCTAACCGATGCGGTCTTGAATAAGTACGCCATGCCGAGTTATACCCAAATCAATTTAGATCTGTACTTCAAATTCGATAACCTAAAGCATTTGCAGCCCGAGCTGTTATTGGTCTCAAAAATAGGGCAGGGCGATATTCCCCATAACCCTAATTTTTACCTAAATAAGGTAGATATGTTTCACGTTGATTTGATCTTGAACTACAACTTTTAAAGTTTTTCTAATAGCTCTCTGATTTAAACCGACACTAATTTTCAACAAGAAAAATCATGGTTAAGAAACAAAGAAAATCTTGGATCCAGAACGGAGTTTTTGCCCTCATAGCCATTACGCTATATGCTACGGGTTTGCATACCGAGGTCATTGGTTTTGCACAACGAGGCTTGCTCGCAACCGGCTTAATGAACCCCGATGTCGAGGAAATAACCCAACAAAGGATTGAGGAAAAAGAAGGAGGTACAACTGCTCCCAAAACCGCCCCAGCGGATTTCAATCTAAGCTTGTTCGATGCGGACGGCAATCTTACCTCATTGGAGGAATTTAAAGGAAAAGTGATCTTTTTAAATATGTGGGCTACGTGGTGCCCTCCCTGCATCGCGGAGATGCCGGGTATCGACACATTGCACGAAGAAATGGGCGAAGAGGTCGCGTTCGTAATGCTGTCTCTCGATGAGGATTTTGAAAAGGCGAAGGCCTTCGATAAACGTAAAGGGTACTATCTACCTATTTACACACAGGTGGGTAATCTTCCCGCAATGTACCAATCATCGTCCATTCCCACGACCTTTGTCATCGATGCCGCAGGCAATTTGGTGTTGTCACACACGGGCATAGCCGATTATAATAATTCGGAGTTCAAAGAATTTCTTAATGGGTTAAAGTAATTTTTTTTATTCCGATTGTGTTTTCATCAAACCAGACTATATTGCCTCTAGTCAGTGAAGAAACTGATTTACTTTTTAATCTAAAAAGTTCCGGTTGAGAGTCATAGCTGAAGGTTCCACTTTCACTTATTGGAAGTCCATCATTAGAACATCTTCTCGGTCCCCAGTAATAACTTACGATGTATTCTCCTTCCGATTTGAATTGAATTAAAGTAACCTTTTTCGCAAAAATTCCACGTTTATATATCGTGACATTAAAATCTTTTTCGTAAATAATTTTCTCATTAGTCCAATATCCAATGAGGTCGGACTCAGAAATTTGGTTTTGCTGACCAAAACTTAATGAAACAAAAAACAAGGTAAAGGGCGGTTACTTATCTCATATTGAAGTTGAAACAAGAATTGTTCCAACTTAAGCACAACAAAGTGGCAAGATAATAAGTGTTTTATTTACTGCGAACATTTCTGGGTGTCCTTATTCAAAATATCGGTTTTGACATAGCCATTTTTCAAATCAGGCTTCCATTTGAAGTCGGAGAGTTCGGTTACGGTAAAGTTGGTTTTTGGGTCGGTCGATAAGAGCGCATCGGTAAAATCATCTTCCATCGCTTTTAGTCCGTCTAGGTCACATGGGCTTAACTCACCTTTGACGGCTTTAGCACCTTGTATATCGATTGCTTCCGGTTTAACACCTTTGTTCAATTTTACGTTAACGGTTTTGTCATTATCGATACGCTGCACTATGAATAAACCATCGATATCATCTGAAACATAAAAAGAATTATACTGGTATCGGCCGCCAGTAAGGTAAATAGCGGCATCGGTTAAACAGGGCGAAGACTTACTAACAATTCGGGTATTGGTGCGATCAATGACTCCCTCTGGGTAAAGTGCCGTAAGTGCTTCTTGCAAAGCGAGTTGCCCAACCACTAAACCATCGCAAAGATGGCCGTGAAATTTTTCCAGATCTTTTAAATTTACCGCTTGTAGGTTTCCTAAACGTCCTTTTGAAAAATCGGTGTCGTTTACTTTTAGTCCTGTTTTGTAAATCTTCTGTTTTATTGGAAGGTAAAGGGT
>JBATIN010000411.1:0-4832 GCA_049667765.1 Flavobacteriaceae bacterium | reverse complement strand
CTCTATGAGATGCGCGGCGATTGGATTATGGCACAAACGCCAGGTGGCGTGGATCAAGACCTCGAACGCCTGGGCTATAAAAGAATTAAAAGACCCATGTTTCCGTTGGATGCCGAAATGGAAGATCCTGATTTGAGTGCAAGACTATTGCCCGCGTCGGATGAACTGAAATAATCCTGTTACCATACTAAATAGCTGAAATGAAAAAATGGATGCCTTTTTATATTTGGAGCATAGTTTGTTATGCTACATATGCTCAAACCCAAGATAACACCGCCAAAGAATTGACCGATTCATTGGGCCAAATCTTCAAAAGAGGTCATATCAATGGATTTTCGGTCGCTATCGTAAATTCCGATTCTATTCTATATAACGAGGGATTTGGATTTTCCGATGTGTCCGAAAAAAAGAAATACACAGCCAATACGATTCAACCCATAGCCTCGATCTCAAAAACGGTTATCGGCCTATCGTTGCTAAAAGCTCAAGAAATGGGCAAACTCAAACTCGATGACCCTATCAACCAATACTTGCCTTTTTCGGTTGTAAATCCCTATTATCCAGAGGAGAACATTACCATAAGACAGTTGGCATCACATACTTCCACCATCAAGGATGCATCGCACTATGATCGTAGAGGATATGTTTTAAGGAAAGAAAACAACATAGGAAAAAAAGTGGAAAAGAATTTTCGACTTCCAAACGACCTAATGGATTATGCTGTGTTCTTGGAAAAAATCCTGAGTACTGAAGGCGAATGGTACAAGAAAAAAAACTTCATCAAAAAGAAGCCGGGAACTATTTTTGAATATTCGAACATCGGTGCAGGCCTCGCTGCTTTGGTATTGGAAAATGCCGTAGGTGAAAGATTTTCCAAGTTTACTAGAACCCATATTTTTGAGCCCTTGGGCATGTCAAACACAGGTTGGTTTTTAAAAGATATGGATACCTCAAAACACACAAAATTGTACGCCGACCAAACCACGGAACTGGCGCCGTTTCAATTGGTCAATTATCCTGATGGGGGATTAATCACCTCATCCACCGATTTAGGAAGCTACCTTAGTGAATTGATTTCTGGGTATAGTGGAAAGGGTACACTTTTAAACACTGAAAGCTACATTGAACTGTTTTCCCCAAACCTAACGGATGAAAACCATAAAGATAGAAGTGAAAGTGCCTATAACGACGAATATAACATGGGCATTTTCATGGGAATGTCGGCTAAGGGCCAAATCGGCCATACCGGCGGAGATCCGGCAGTCACGACCCTAATGTTCTTTAATTCGGAAACCAAAATAGGCAAACTATTAATAGCCAATTCAGAATTGAGCAAAGAAGGAATCAAAGAGTTTATTGCAATATTCAAAACTTTAGCAGCTTACGAAACTAAACTGTAAGCGCATGATTTAAATATCTTCTAAAAGGAAGCATCTCTTGATATACGGAAATCACTTTTTTCTCGAAATCATCTTTAAGGACTTCTGATGTTGAAAAATCCATGGCCACGGCAAAGGTCTTATTTCGAAGTAAATCGATGTGTGGATGGTCGTTTGAGAATCCCTTGGGGGCGTTGGTCAATTTTACATCCTCATAAAGTCCGCCAAAGGTTTCTTTGAACGATTTTTTATTCAAGATCTTTTTTAATTCCTCTCCATTATAATCGATGGCATCACGAATACTACGCAAACGTTTTGGGTCGGGCCGCCAAAGGCCACCGGCAAACATGGAACGTTCGATTCCGATTTCGATATAGAAGTCCCCAGTGCCTGGGCGCTTATCGAATCCCGCTCCGAAATGGTCTTTATAGATAGGTTTGTTCGGGTGGAACATCAGATTATTATTGATACGGTTAATGCCTTTTTTACCGGGAGTGTCATAATACTCGTCATCCAACGTAGCAAGGGCTACATTCATTTTATCCAACCATATAATATAATCGTCACGGACTTCTTTATACCATTTTCGATTGGCATCCATCCACTCTTTGGAGTTGTTTTTATGCAGGGTTTTGAGGAAATTGATTTGGTTCTTGAAGTTCATGACGCAAAAATACGAAGTATGAAATTGTTAATAGTCTTCTAGAATAGAGGTATGCTTCAGTAAAACCTCCCTAAGGCCCTAATTATTAGGAGGGGAATTTAATTGCAACAGCTTCCCCTCTTGAAAGAGGGTATTAAGGGGTTGTGTACATTGTAGTCGAAGAATTACGTAGTATGCTCTTCGACTGCTATAAGGGTGATAGATGATCAAAACCCGCGATCTCCGCCAACAATATCGCCCAGGGTACCGAGAATACTGCCTTCGCCTTTATCTTTTCCGCCTCGGGGAATGGCGGCCAAAACACGCCCGGCCAAACGACTGAAGGGCAACGATTGAATATATACCGTACCTGGACCTCTTAGGGTCGCGAAAAATACACCTTCACCGCCGAATAATGTGTTTTTTATGCCTCCAATAAACTCTATGTCATAATCTACGGTTTGCGAGAAGCCGACTATACAACCAGTATCCACTTTTAAAACTTCCCCTGGGGCCAAGACCTTTTTTGCCAAGGTACCACCAGCATGTACAAAAGCCATACCGTCACCCTCCAGTTTCTGCATGATAAAGCCTTCGCCACCAAAAAGTCCGCGGCCCAATTTTTTCGAGAACTCTATCCCCACTTGTACTCCTTTAGCGGCGCAGAGAAAAGCATCTTTTTGGCAAATAAACTTCCCTCCTTTTTCAGAGAGGTCTATGGGCAATATTTTTCCCGGATAAGGAGAAGCGAAACTAACTTGCTTTTTACCTTGACCAACATTTAAGTACGAGGTCATAAAAAGACTTTCGCCGGTCAACACCCGTTTTCCTGCCGAAAATATCTTCCCGAGTACACTATTGTCCTGATTCGAACCATCTCCGAATATGGTATCCATTTTAATATCGGAATCCATCATCATAAAACTTCCTGCTTCCGCCACCACAGCTTCTTGCGGATCGAGCTCGATTTCGACATATTGCATTTCTTCCCCATAAATCTGATAATCTATTTCGTGTGCATTCATTTTATATCGTTTTTTAAGATACTATACCTGCGGTCCTCACAGGTACTTGTTAGTTGATGTTTTGCTTAATTTGTTACAAGGTTTTTAAAAGTGTATCGATGACACGTTGTATTTCTTGAGGTTTTTGTGTGCCTATCAAAAATTTCTTTCCGCTATTCATTAATAAGACCAAGCCCTTGTTTCCCTTTACATTATAAATCGTGCCGTATTTCAAGCTAATTTTGATACCATACCCTACAAACCCATAGGTTGCAATGGAGGCTTTTTGAATATCCCTAATATCAAAATGTTTGGTAAAAAAAGGGGAATATTGTACAGTGATAGTTTTTTTGTCTACGATGGTGCGTAGTTCCATCATCCGAAACAATACTAGGATTAAAATAAAGGAAAATGCAAAAATGACTAACCCTATATTGGACATGGGATTATCGCCCCATGGCTCTTTCAAAATAATTTGTTTGACAATTCCATAAAGAGGAATACAAAATAGCCCAATTAGCAACAACCATAGCCACCATTGGGTAAACTTTTGCTTTTCTTGAAACAATATTTTACTATTCATAATACTCCGATGTTCAATTAAAAGACGAATGAACCATATATCAAAAAAATCAATCCTTCGGCTCCGATCGGGGTGACAACAATTTTTTCCGAATATAACAAATCACCTCTTAGCCCTTACCGTCCACTCAAAATTAAAGGTAGAGACCACTACCCCATCTTCGTTCATTCCAACGGACTTCATCCACATGGTCTGCCCTTCACCTGTAGCTATCGTATTTTGAATCGCTTTCTTCACATCTTCACCTTGTTCGCAGATAAATGTTATGCGACCGGTTGCTTTTTTAGTGAAGCTTGCGCTATTGTTCAACACCAACATAGAAATCTTTTTTCCAGTAACCTGGATTTGGTCCATAACTAAGGCACCTGTCGTCAGTTCAGCAGCCATACCCTGTACGGCCCAGAACATGGATCGAAACGGATTTTGATTGATCCAGCGATGTTTTACAGTGACCACACAGGTCGAATCATCAAGCTTTTTTACCCGAATACCAGACCACCAAACTAAGGGAAGTTTAAAAAAGTTGAACGAATTTACCTTTTTTGGAGTTAGCGCCATACCATACCTGATTTTGTTCAAAAGTATTGAATTTAGGGGTATTACAAACGGAAATCTAGTTTTATATCGTACTTTGTTTTGTTAAATATTTGTTAATATTCAGTACTTTGTTTTGCATAGTACCTTCTTTTAGATATATATTTGTATAAGAAATTACCAAGCTATGACAGATACATTGACCAAGCACGAGAAAAATTTGTCCGCGATTATTCATGCGTCGACCTTTTCTAAGTTCTTTATTCCCTTCGGAAATTTTTTGATTCCATTGGTATTATGGACTGCGAACAAGAATGAAAACGACTTTGTAGATCAAAATGGCAAACAGGCATTAAACTTTCAGATCAGCATTTTACTCTATGGAATAGTTCTAGCCTCAATCACTGCCATTCTTTTCTTTGTGTTCGCTTTCGATTTTGTGGGCTTCATCGATATTTTTGAGGTGAACAAACACAATATCTCGGAATTCAGGCATGATCATTCAGGTATGGGCCTTCATATACTTTTTATGGGAATAGCCATTATGTTAGGGGTCGGACTTTTAATTCTTGACATTGTGTGCACCATTCTGGCTACCTTAAAAAGTGGTAGAGGTGAAAACTATACTTATCCTTTAACTATTAATTTTATTAAATAATGAAGCATTTAAAAGACATAAAGGCAATTAG
>JBATIN010000410.1:0-1961 GCA_049667765.1 Flavobacteriaceae bacterium | reverse complement strand
GAATACGGTTGGGCCTATGCCCCATCTTACGATATCGAACCAACGGTGCGGTTCCAAGGCCAGTTCAACCCTTTTTTCTTGCATCATTGCGGTTAAAGGATCTGGATTCATGGGTGCTAGAGCCGCTGTTAGTCCGGCCCTATCTCTTATATCCTGAATTTGCTGAACAGCAATGCCGAGATCACCGCTACCCATAATAAGCGCTTCGGCATACAATAATTTCAATTCGGCAAACCGGAACCAGCGCTCATTGTTGAAATCGGCCTGCCCGTTCGGTGAGTGGTTGCCACCTACCGCATTGATAGATCCACGATACTTTTTCAAGGTGTAGCTCGTAGTAGACCATGTATTGTCGTATGGCAATTCATAGCGTGTACCGTCAAACGAAAAATAGGTGTCGCCAGCTTGGTATAAAATAGTCTGAAGACTAAGGACGCCAGGCTCAAAAGCATCTACGAGATCCTGGGTCGGGGCCCATTCGCCTAGTTTCCCTCCAGGGGCATCACCGCCAGCGTCCCAGTGCCATCCACGACCAGTACCTTGAGACGCTTTAAAGTCTTCTGAATGGGTATCATCAAAAACCCAAAGGTTATCGTCTGAAAAAGGACCGCCATACTGTATTTCAAAAATCGATTCCGAATTGTTTTCGTTGTTATAGGCAAAAACTTGTTCATAATCGGGTACCAATTCATAGGGGCCGTTGTCCACAACATCGGCAAAGGCCGTTATAGCGGTAGGCCAATCTTTCTTCCAAACGTTTACTTTTCCGATATACGATTTGGCCGCCCATGAGGTTACTCTGCCTGTATTGCTGCTATCCCAACTTGCAGGTAGGCCTGCAGCCGCGGCTGCAAAATCGGCAAGAATGGCTGTAAATAGTTCGTCTTGGCTAGCATTTGGTCTGGCTTGATCGTTGATATCAGTTTTAATATCTAGGGCCAACGGCGGAGTTCCGAACATTTTCATAGCCTGAAAATGAAACCATGCCCGAAGGAACTTTGCCTCGGCCCCTAGAACCGTTTTGTCTTCCGCTGTTAGTTCATTTTCCCCTTCCAGCTTATTGATGACAAGATTCGCGCGATAGATACCTTCATAAATCTGAGTATATACTGCAGCGAACGGTACATCGCTTGAACGTAGTATGAGATTATCTATATCTCTCGAGCTAGTTCCATTGTTGGCATCAGCAGCGACGTCATCTGTTATCGTCATTGAGATTTTCCAGAATTCCCCGAATTCCCCTAGATTTTCTGTACTGGTGCCCCAGAAATCTTGAATTGACGAGTAGGATGCAAAAATAGCCCCATCAAAATCTGCCCTGGTTTTATAGAATGCATCCGTAGTTACGCGATCCAGTGGCTGTAGGTCTAATTGGTCGCTGCAGGAAAAGATACCTAGGAGGCAGCAACTGGCAAGAAATACATATATTTTTTTCATAATTTTCAGTATAAAGATATTAAACTACTTTATTAATTAAAAAGTTACCGATAATCCCAATTGAACTATCCTTGGCAAAGGTGAGGCACCACCATCTTGACCTGTAGCCAATGTAAATTCGCCTTTTTGGAAACTTTGGGTCCTTCCCACCTCAGGGTCATATCCGGAGTACTTGGTAAAAGTGGCCAAGTTCTGTGCCCCTACATAGATTCTAAAATTGGAGATCACACCATTTGTCCAAGAGGTCAAAAAATCCTGGGGAAGGTTGTACCCCAATTGTATGTTCTGAATCCTCAAATACCCGGCATCTTCAATCCATCTATCTGAATAGCGGTTGTTACCGTTGGGGTCTCCATCAGCTAATCTTGGATTCGAACTAGAGGTCGCAGTACCTTCGCCAGTCCAGCGATTTAAAACTTGGGTACTGAAATTATTTCCTGAGTTAAGGTTCTCCACACCGATTCTTGCGGAATTATAGACTTGCTTATTGCCCACACCCCTAAAGTTAATGGAAATGTCTAATC
>JBATIN010000409.1:0-5869 GCA_049667765.1 Flavobacteriaceae bacterium | reverse complement strand
CCCTAACCCCATAATCGCGCATAAGGCTATCGCCCAGATTACGGCTCAAGGTCATCAAGGCGCCTTTTGAGATGCTATAGGCCAACAGGTTAGGTTCACCGCTCCATGAATTGATAGATCCTATATTTACTACGCAACCCTTAGATTTTGATAAGAAGGGTAGGGCTGCTTTAATAATGGCAAAAGGGGCTATTGTATTTACGGCCAACATTCGTTCTAAATAGGGCACAGTTGTCGAATCCATATTGGAGGAAGCCACAATGGCCGCATTGTTCACCACGGCATCCAACTTGTTAAAGCTAGAAATCGTTTTTTGAATTAAAATTTCGGGAGCATCTTTTTCCGTAATATCGATGGTATGATGAACGGCGTTATCTGAACCTAATTCGTAAACCATTGCCTGGCCTAATTTGTCTTCGAGGCCATTCAACACAACCTTTGCACCTTCGGCAACGCATTTTCGGGCAATTGCCTGCCCAATTCCTGTATAACTTCCCGTAATTAAAATTACTTTGTTTTTTAATCGCATCCTTTTCTAATTTGGTGACAGCACACTTTTGACTACTTTCCCCGAGTGCATTTGTTCGAAGGCTTCATGCCAATCGTTTAACTTCCAAATGCCCCCGATAATGGGTTTAACATCCAACCTTCCAGATGCCAATAGTGAAAGTACTTTTTCCCAAATAGGCCAATTATGGCTAAAACTACCTTGTAAACGAATGTTTTTCTGAACGAGCGGGTCTAAACTAAAATCCAAGGGTTTGGGTCCCCATCCTACTTTAGTAATCTGACCATTTGGCCGTACCCATTCCAACGCTTTTTTTAAAGTGGCACTGACCCCAGCGGCATCGATTACACATTCGACGCCAAGGCCATCGGAAGCATAGGCCCAATCACGGGCATCACCAACGATCGCCTGGCAACCATAATTTACGGCGGCTATATTAAGTCGACCGCGATCTGCTTCTAAACCAACAAGTGCGACTTCTGCACCACATAGTTTTGCCATGGCGGCACATAAAATGCCTATAGTGCCAGGCCCGATTACGATAACCCGATCACCAGGCCTTATGTTTGAATTTATTACTACGGCATTATAGGCTACCGAACAAGGTTCGGTCAAGCAAGCTTGTTCAAAAGCCAAATGGTTAGGTACCCTGTGAAGACATCTGGCAGGAACTTTTACGTATTTTGTCATTGCACCATTTACTCCATACCCAAAACCTTTTCGGGTCGGGTCAAGATTGTAAAGTCCTTGGCGTGACATAGGGTTGTTGGTATCGATGATGGCCGCCGTTTCGCTTACGACTCGGTCGCCTTCTTTCCAACCTTGAACCCTTTTGCCCAGTTCAACGATATGCCCTCCAAATTCATGGCCAAGCACCACAGGATAATTCACCGGCCAACTATGGTCGGAGGTCCACTGATGAAGATCGCTGCCACAAACCCCAACATTGGCAACTTCGAGGAGTACATCTTCTTCCCCTATAACGGGCCTGGCTATTTCACGAATTTCCACACTTCCTTTTTCCGGGGCAAAGTTTACAACGGCAATTGCTTTAGACATAAAATTTTGATGTTTTGATTATTTAATATCGCCATAGGCATGAATGGTAGTACATATTTTTCTTAAGGAGGCTTCAAGGTCACCATCAGCAGTTTTGAACGAATCGGCATCGATGGTCAACGGGGCACCTAAAACGACTAAGGGCGCGCCAAATTCAGGACATCGAATCGCTTGCTCCAATGAGAGTCCACCTACGGCCTGCACAGGAATGTTCACGGCGTTCACTATTTCTTTTAATTGGTCTAACGGACTTGGCATATGATGGCCTGCAGCAGCAATGCCCCGACGTTCGTCATACCCTATATGATGCACGATATAGTCGCAGCCATGTCTTTCTAACATTCTTGCACCTTCAACCATATCTGGACATCCTAGATTATCGCCCATAACTTTGACCCCAAAATCTTTACCTGCCTGTACCACAACTTTTATTGTTTCTTCATGTGCCCGGGCCATGACCACCACGTGGGTCGCCCCTGCTTTGGCCATCATTTCGGTTTCAAGGTAGCCCCCGTCCATAGTCTTCAGGTCGGCAACTATGGGAACACCTGGAAAAGCTTCGCGTAACTTACGTACGCCATGTAAACCTTCGGCTAAAATCAAGGGGGTACCGGCCTCTATCCAATCTACCCCTGCGCGAAGTGCCATGGCGGCCGTTTCCAAAGCTTCATCAATATTGGTTAGATCTAACGAAATTTGTACGATTGGTTTCATTGTTCTGGTTTACTTGAATCCGATGTTAGACAAGGCCTTATGGCTTATTTTAATGGCTTCAAGAGGTTTCATGCCATCAAAAGTTCGATCTTGCTCTACCATATAATATTTCATGCCCGAAAGTTTTTTCTTGGCCAAAATTTTGGCAAAATCGATGGAGCCATTGCCCACGGGGGCAAATCTACCTTGGGTGTCCATATCTTTAACATGCCATATTTTAAATCGCCCTGGGTATTTATTGAAATAAGCAATGGGATCTGCCCCTGCCTTAGTGACCCAAAATAGGTCCATTTGAAAATTCACATATTTAGGGTTGCAATGTTCCAATAGGTAGTCGATGGTAACGACACCATCAGCATCTTTCTTGAATTCAAAATCGTGGTTGTGGTACAATAATTCGAGTCCGGCTTTGGCACATTTCTCTCCGAGCGTGTCCAAAATATTGGCAAGGTTTTTTGCTCCACCTGTCATACTCATTCCATTTTCATCTGCTTTAAAAAGCCCCATGGGAGGTACGGGTATTACAAAATATTTAAACCCTGCGGCTTTTACATCGACAATCATGGCATCTGCATTGTCGAGGGTTACCGAACCTTGGTGGGTACTTATTGGCCTCAAGCCCATTTCCTTTAGTGTTTTCTTAAACTCGATAGGGGTCATATTATAGAACTTTCCGTCATTGTATCCGGCAGCTTCAATGTTTTTGTACCCCGCTTCTGAAACGGCGAGCAAGGTTGCTTTTGCATTGGTGCCCATATCGTCACGAACGGTATAAAGGGCGAGGCCACCCATCTTTTTTTGTGCTTGCGCTTGGGTCCCCCCAAAGACAAGTGCCATTAAAAATAGAAGCGATGAAAAGGATTTAAACACGGATTTAGTCATTTTAGAATTTTTAAAGATTGTAGCACTAAATGTAATAAAACGTAATCGAATGTGAATGGGTTTTTTTTAAATGCTATTCTAAAAACCGTTTTTAATATTACTACTACAGCTATGAAATAAAGAAAACGGCTGTCTTAATTCAATGAATAATCTTTATATTTAAGCCAATGACCACGATTATTTAAAAAAGGATAGCAGTTTTAAATCATACACGAATGAAAGACAGAAGTACTAGCGAAATGGCCGCTCAGGGCCGAAGGGATTTCATAAAAAAATCAGGCATTGTTTTGGTCGGGGGCTCAATGGCCTATCCGTCGGGTATTTTTGCCAAAAACAATGATTCGGTCGATAACATTATAAAGGTTGGATTGATCGGTTGTGGAGGCAGGGGCACAGGGGCCGCTTCCCAGGCGTTAATGGCCAGTCCAAATGTTAGGCTCACTGCTATGGGCGACGTTTTCGAAGACCGATTAGAAAGCTCGCTAAAAGAACTTTTGAAAATTAACGCAGAGCAGATCAAGGTAGAAACGTCCCATAAATTTATAGGTTTTGACGCCTATCAAAAAGTAATCGATTCTGGGGTTGATGTGGTGCTGCTGACCACACCTCCAGGTTTCCGACCCGACCATTTGACTGCGGCCATTGCAGCGGATAAGCACGTGTTTTGTGAAAAACCTGTGGCTGTAGATGCCCCGGGGGTGCGTAAGGTATTGGCGGCCGCAAGCAAAGCGAAAGAAAAGAATTTAAATATTGTTTCGGGCTTCTGCTTTAGGTACGATACGGCAAAACGAGAGACCTTTAAAAAGGTATTGAACGGTGAAGTGGGCGAAATAAAGGCTATCTCTACTTTTCGTTATGGCGGTGAAGCCTGGTATATGGATCGTCAACCTGAATGGACCGATATGACTTATAAAATGCGTAATTGGTATTATTACAATTGGTTGTCGGGTGATTTTATTGTTGAGCAAGCCGTACATAGTTTGGATATGATGTCGTGGGCTATGGGTGATGTGATGCCGATAAAGGCCATAGGTTCTGGAGGAAGGCAGCGACGTACCGATGAAAAATACGGTAATATTTTTGATCATTTTGCCGTAGAGTTTGAATATGAAAATGGTGCCAAAGGATATCATTTTACAAGGCAACAGGCCGATACCGCCACAAAAAATAGTGTAGATGTATTTGGAAACGAAGGTACGGCCTTAGTTAAAGTTGGAAAACAATATGAGCTAAAAGGAAAGGAAAATTGGAACTTTCGTGGCGAAAAGAACAATATGTACCAAACGCAACATGATGAACTGTTCGCTGCAATTCAAAATGGTACGGCCATCAATGATGGCCAATTTATGGCACAAAGTACCCTGTTAGCAATCTGGGCCAGGGAAGCGGCCTATACCGGCCAAGAAATCAGTTACGACCAGATTTTCAATGCTACTGCATCGCTCGGTCCCGAAATTGGCGAGTATGATTGGAATTTTGAATGGCCAACTCCTCCGATAGCGGTCCCAGGGAAAACAAAACTCATTTAAAATACTGATTATGAGATGTTTATTGATAATTGTTCTAGGATTATCTTGTACTTTCTGCACTACCGCCCAAGATCCAAAAATCGAGTTCGGAACTGAAACTTCAATGGATGCACTTTTAGATGATTTACCGTATGAAGCCGCTTCAATTCAATGGGTCAATGTGAATACCGATCCCGATACATGGTACAGAAAAGATGACCTTTTAATATGTAAAGGATTGCCCATTGGGGTAATGCGTTCTGAGAAACAGTATGAAAATTTTATACTTCAAGTCGAATGGCGCCATATGGAAGCCGGTGGAAACTCTGGTGTTTTTGTATGGAGTGATGCCAAACCCGATCCCGAATCGCGATTGCCAGGAGGCGTAGAGGTGCAAATGTTGGAGCTGGACTGGGTGAACCTAAATATGCAAGATGGAAAAAAACCTCCTATCGCGTATGTTCATGGTGAATTATTCGGCGTGGGCGGAGTAGAAACAATACCCGACAACCCCAGGGGAACGCGTAGTAAGTCTATTGAAAATCGGGCCTTGGGCAAAGAAGAATGGAACGCCTATACCGTGGTCTGTGTCGATGGCACCATAAAACTTTCTGTGAACGGAAAATTCGTCAACGGAATACGTCAATCGACTATAAAAAAAGGGTATCTCTGTTTAGAATCCGAGGGTGCCGAAATCCATTTTCGGAATTTTAAATTAATAGAACTGGCTCCAGGAGTGACAGCTGATAGTCAAACTGCCCCAGAGTTGCCTGCAGGGCGTGAATAGGAACAAAAAGTAGTAGATTCCACTATGTGTTACGATATAAAAGCCGGACTTGAAGCGCAACTTAAACGTGCAAAAAGAGATGGCGATGTGCATGGCGTAGCTGAAATTATGGAGAAATTGGTTCCTTTGACCGACTTGCCCCTACATCATGCATCAGGTTTCAGTCACCCTGAGTTGTTGATCTATACCGACCGATCGCCAAACTTTCCCGAGGTAGCGACTTGGGGCTTGGTGCCGCATTGGGTACACGATGAAGCGCAACTCAAAAAAACTTGGAACAACACCTTGAATGCCAGGGGCGAAACTATTTTCGAAAAACCATCCTTTAGAGATTCGGCAAAACAGCATCGATGTCTAGTCTTTGTAGATGGGTTTTTTGAACATCATCATTTTAAAGGAAAGACCTATCCT
>JBATIN010000408.1:0-3891 GCA_049667765.1 Flavobacteriaceae bacterium | reverse complement strand
TTGCCCTACCTTTATGTTTGGGCATTGCGCTCGCCAGTGGCGCACCATTATTTTCTGGCTTGATTGCAGGTATTGTTGGCGGTATCATTGTAGGCGCCTTGAGCGGATCTGAAATCGGGGTCAGTGGGCCCGCGGCTGGTCTTGCCGCTATTGTTTTAACTGCTATAAATGCCTTGGGCGGATTCGAGAATTTTCTTCTTGCCGTAGTTTTGGGAGGTGTCATTCAACTGGTTTTCGGTTTCTTAAAAGCAGGGATTATCGGATACTATTTTCCATCTTCTGTAATCAAAGGCATGCTTACGGGTATTGGAATTATTATTATTCTGAAGCAAATTCCGCATTTCTTCGGCTATGATCCCGATCCTGAAGGTGACTTCGCCTTTTTTCAAATTGATGGGGAAAACACCTTCTCTGAAATTTTAAAAACTTTCAATAACATTAGCCCTGGAGCAACCCTGGTCGCTGTTATCGGTCTGGCAATACTAATACTATGGGATAAAGTGCTTTCTAAAAAAGGGAAAATCTTTAAACTGGTTCAAGGCCCATTGGTGGCAGTAATCTTCGGTATCCTATTTTTCTTCGTTACACAAGGAACAGATCTTTCCATTACGGCCAAGCACTTAGTAAGCGTACCGATTCCGGAAGATGCCAGTTCGTTTTTGGCCCAGTTCAGTTTTCCTAATTTCGGGGCAATCGGTAACCCCCAGATTTGGATTACCGCATTTACTATTGCCCTGGTCGCCAGTTTAGAAACGTTGCTATGCGTTGAGGCAACCGACAAGTTAGATCCCCAAAAGAGGGTTACCCCGACTAACCGTGAGCTCTTAGCGCAAGGAACTGGAAATATTATTTCTGGGTTGATCGGGGGCCTGCCAATTACCCAAGTAATCGTTCGCAGTTCGGCCAATATTCAGTCCGGCGGAAAAACCAAAATGTCGGCCATTATACATGGCTTTTTATTGCTGATTTCGGTCATTTTGATCCCAAGGTTGTTGAACATGATTCCTCTATCGGTTTTAGCGGCCATATTGTTCATTGTGGGCTTCAAATTAGCGAAACCATCGTTGTTCAAAACCATGTACTATTTGGGCTGGAAACAATTTGTGCCCTTCATAGTAACCGTACTAGGCATCATCTTTACAGATCTATTGGTCGGTATTGGACTTGGACTAGCTGTTGGTATAGTAGTCATCCTTATAAAAAGCTATCAAAACTCTCACTTCTTGCATATTGAAGATAAGAGTAATGGAAAACACAAAATAAATATGACCCTTGCCGAAGAAGTAACCTTTTTCAATAAAGGCGCCATTTTAAAAGAGCTCGATAGTTTGCCAAGAGATACTTATTTAGAATTAGATGTACGCAAAACCAGATATCTAGATAATGACATCGTTGAAATACTCGAAGATTTTGCATTTAAGGCCAAAGAACGAAATATTGATATAAAGTTGATATCGGAACGGGGTATTGTAGAAAACCCCGAGAGTTTTATAGAATTCTTCAGATTACGTCCAAAAACCGCATAAACGCAAAAATAATGAAAACAAATAAACTATATAAAATAATGGTGCTTACTGATCTAAAGCGATCTTCAAGTACAGTACTAAAAAATGCCGTTGGCCTAGCCAAGATGATCGGCGGTGAAATAGAAGTATTTCACGTCTCAAGGCCTTCTGATACCATAGCGAGCGAAAATCAATTGTCGGCCATGCGTGCCTTAAACCGTAAGCACGCTACAATCGATAAAAAAATGACTAGCTTAACAGACCCAATCGCTAAAGAATTCGTTGTTCCCATTCGTAATTCGTTCGTTTTTGGCAATATTAAAACTGAAATTAGAGCGTATATGGATGCACATCGGCCAGACATAGTTGTTTTGGGTAAGCGCAAAACCAACCCTTTCGTGCTTGGTGACAATATAACCGAATTGATACTGAACGTGCATAATGGCCCCATTTTAATCAGTACGAACAAGGATAGCTTCGCCACGAACAAAGAATTTTCGCTGGCATCACTCAGGAGTTCAGGTACAGGAATCAATTTAGAATTTTCCGACGATCTTATAAAATATGCCCAAGCACCTTTACGGGCCTTTACGATTCTCAAAAAAACAGGCAAGGTTACTGAAACGGAAAAATCTACCCTGCCCCGTACCATTGAATATGTGTTTGAACAAAACGAAAGCTCAATTAAAAACCTAGCAAACTATATGTCAAAAAATAATATCGATGTATTATCAATTGATCGTAAAGCAAACAAAAACAGTAACGAAGCGCGTTTTAGCATGCCCGAATTAACCTCGGTCATAAAAACCCTGAACGTTAATTTGTTGGTTACCGGAAAATAAGAACATAATAGATAAAACTAGTAAAACAAAGTACTTATGAAAGCACACACAAAAGAAACACAGGCCACAATGACCCCACAAAAGGCATTGGACTTTTTAAAAGAAGGAAACCAACGTTTTCAAAACAATTTAAAAGCGAACCGTAATTTATTAGAACAGGTAAACGACACCAGTGAAGGTCAATTTCCATTCGCCACCATTTTAAGTTGTATCGATTCGCGGGTATCGGCAGAGCTAGTCTTTGACCAAGGTCTGGGCGATATATTCAGCATTCGTATTGCGGGTAATTTTGTGAACGAAGATATTCTGGGCAGTATGGAATTTGCCAGTAAATTAGCGGGTACCAAACTGATTGTGGTTTTGGGGCACACGAGTTGTGGCGCCATAAAAGGAGCTTGTGATCACGCTAGAATGGGAAATTTAACAGCCTTGATCAACAAAATTGAACCAGCGGTAGCCGCTGTAAAGGAACCTGTTGACGAAGGCAAACGCAACTCGGGCAACCTAGAATTTGTAGATAAGGTTTCGGCAAAAAACGTTCACTTGACCATAGAAAACATACGAGAACGAAGCCGTATACTGGCCGAAATGGAAAATAAGGGCGAAATTAAAATAATTGGGGCTATGTACGATATCTCAACAGGAGCGGTAGAGTTCTACACATAATCCTACCCTTAAAAACCTAAGCAAATTGTTATCGCCAAGCCTGTACAATATATGCAGGCTTTGTTATTTAATTGAGTTATCTTACCAAATCATAACCTTTGAAAAAAAGAAAATGGATCTGACTACTGTATTTAAAAATAATGAAAAGTGGATTTCGAATAAGCTTTCATCAGATAAAAATTATTTTGAACAATTGGGTAAGGGCCAAAGCCCCGAATTACTTTATATAGGGTGCTCCGATAGTCGTGTAAGCGCCGAAGACCTAATGGGTGCAGAACCTGGCGAGGTATTCGTACATCGAAATATTGCCAATATGGTCATTAGTATCGATCTCAATGTAATGTCGGTGATCAACTACGCGGTGAACCAATTAAAGGTTAAAAATATAGTGGTCTGTGGGCACTATGCCTGTGGGGGCGTTAAGGCGGCCATGCAGTCGGTAGACTTAGGTATTTTAAATCCCTGGCTACGAAACATACGTGATGTGTATCGTATACATAGAAAAGAATTGAACGCGATTAAAGATGAAGACAAAAAGTACGATCGCTTGGTAGAGCTCAATGTAAAAGAACAATGTGTAAACCTCATAAAGACCGCTGCTGTTCAAAAAGCCTATAGAGATAGAGGCTTAAAAGTTCATGGCTGGGTCTTTGACGTACATACAGGAAAATTGATCGACCTTAAAATCGATTTTGAAGGCTATTTAAAAGACATTATGGAAATTTATCATTTAGATTAATTTCATCAAGGCGATGCAATGTTGAACCTAATCGCCTTCTTTTTTTTACTTAAATTAAAATATCTTGATTTTTAAGTTTATTCGTTTATGAAAAACCTATTTTCAAATTTTCGCGGTGACCTATTTGGTGGTATTACCG
>JBATIN010000407.1:0-17259 GCA_049667765.1 Flavobacteriaceae bacterium | reverse complement strand
CAATGATCTAAGTCCATTTTTGATAAGAAACAAAAATACAGTGGAGGCCAGAGGGATTATCCGATCATACATCAACAAAAACCCAGACAAAATAATAGGGGCAAATAGCGAATACTATGTAGTACCCTAATCTTTGAATTCACGGTACATTCGAATTACAAAAAGTAGCCAAAAAATAAATATGACAGCTACAAAGATGGAGTATACTAAGATAAAGTCCATTACTTTTTGTATTTCAGATAATTCATAAAACCTAATATTGTTGGCGCCCAAAAAGCGACGAAAATTGCATCCAATTCTTGCCCGTTTAGAAAAAGATATTCGGAGACCACGATAATCGAAAATACCACTAGCAGCAAAATACAGTTCATTACCCCGATACGTTCAATAAAGTTTTTTAGCATGCTCCATAAAGTGTTACTTATAAATATATTTAAAAAATTGGGAAATGCACTCTAAATCGCTATGATTTTCTTTACATATTGAAAATCACAAAAAAAAAGACATCAGGAAACCAGTTCATAAGAAATAGTATCCCCGTTTCAAAAAGGATGGTAAAAAAAGTAGAAGAAATGAAAAAGTTAACTCAGCTATCTTGCTTGTCCTTACCACTGTTAATAAAGAGCACAAGAGCGGCGACCAAACCGATACAAACTGCGGCAAAAACGGCTATCATAATGATTCCGTTGCTCCAATTGACCAAGGGTATTGTTTGAAACATTGACATAGAATTTAGTTTAAATGCTCAAAGTTAAACCAAGCTACCATAGAATAATATGATAAAAATCAGATTTGTTAACTTTTGGTCTTGCAGGTGTTCATTCCAAATATAGAATATAACGGACAAAAATTAATAAGACTTGTCAATACAAAGATGGCCGCCACTGCGAGTAAAATATAGGCCAAAGTACCTTGTAGGACCTCAAAATAAACTAAAAGCCCAGCTACGACGGCTAAGGCCAAACGAATTAGTTTATCGTTTTTTCCCATGTTCTTTTTCATAATAAAAAATTTTTATTGGTTATAATATTCTATTAAAAGTACCACTGCGGTTACCAAGCCGATACATATAATACAAACCAGAAACAACTTAATTCCCTTATTAAGTTTCATTGGTTAAAAGTATACCTTATTAAATATCAAAATTATGACCTTCGTCATATCATAAGGTCGTTGGACATACATAATCGGTCACTTCGATGCCAGCTTCCTTCATGGCCCCGAAACCTCCTGAAATATCAATAAGGTTATGTATTCCTCGACTCTTTAGAATCGATGCCGCTATGACAGATCGATATCCACCGGCACAATGCACATAGAATGGTGTTTCTTTAGGAAAATCAGGCAAATGTTCGTTCAGTAAACTCAATGGAGTACTTTTGGCGTTTTTTACATGTTCGGAAGCAAACTCAGTTGGTTTTCGAACATCGAAAACAGCCATATTCTCTTTTTCAATACCCTGCTTGGCCTTTTTGGCGGGCAAAGAGGTTATTGTATCATACTCTTTACCTGATTTTTTCCAAGATTCGAACCCGCCTTTTAAATAACCGATAGTGCCATCAAAACCAACACGCGACAAGCGGGTTATTGCTTCCTTCTCTTTACCTTCAGGTGCTACCAGTAGAATTTCTTGTTCGGTATCAGCGATCAAGGCACCGACCCAAGGGGCAAAATCACCATTTAGTCCAATGAATATTGATCGCGGAATATGCCCCTTAACAAAATCATCTTGATGTCGCACATCTAAAACCACTGCCGAGGTTTCATTTGCGGCTACCTCAAACGCATCGGGCGAAAGCGCAGTTGTACCACGATCGATGACATCCGAAATATCTTCATAACCCTCTTTATTCATTCGTACGTTCAATGGAAAATACTTTGGTGGCGGCATAAGGCCATCGGTTACCTCTTTTATAAACTCATCGCGCGACATATCGGCACGAAGCGCATAATTCATCTTCTTTTGATTGCCAAGGGTATCCACGGTTTCTTTCATCATATTCTTACCACAAGCCGATCCGGCACCATGTGCGGGATACACGATGACGTCGTTAGCCAAAGGCATAATCTTTGTTCGAAGGCTGTCGAAAAGAATTCCTGCCAGATCCTCTTGGGTCATATCGGCAGCTTTTTGGGCCAAATCTGGTCTACCCACATCGCCTAAAAAAAGGGTGTCGCCCGAAAAAATGGCATGGTCCTTTCCTTGGGCATCCTTTAAAAGATAGGTCGTACTCTCCATGGTATGACCAGGGGTATGCAAAGCTACAATAGTGATATCACCCAAGGTAAACTCTTGCCCATCTTTCGCAATAATAGCATCGAACGAAGGGTTCGCCTTTGGTCCATAAATAATCGGCGCGCCGGTTTCTTTAGATAAGGTAACATGACCACTTACAAAATCGGCATGAAAATGGGTCTCGAAAATATATTTAATCTTGGCATTATCGTCTTGCGCCCTTTTTAGGTAAGGAGAGACTTCACGAAGTGGATCGATAATCGCAACCTCGTCCTTACTTTTAATATAATAGGCACCCTGTGCCAAACAACCCGTATATATCTGTTCAATTTTCATCGTTACTCTTTTTTAGCTTATCCTTTTTCGTTCAAAACACGTATACTTAAAAATCAAAACCTCGCTACTATACAAATTTAATATTATAATCTAGTACGAAGGGTAACATTAGTTACCAAGTGGTTTATTTTGATGCGCCACCTTATTACCTCCCTCAGAATACGTGTCGGGGTGATCAAAACAAGCTACGGCTTCTTTGGTCTGTACAAAAAGGCATTTTTTATCAAGTTCTGTAATGATTCCACTACTAAAAATAATGTCGCGGGTGGGACCTATAGCCCCTGCCATATAGAATAACAAACCGCGCTCATGAATTTCATGAATGGTGTTGATCAACATTTGAGCTGCTGTGGAATCTATGTAATTAATGGCCTCGGCATTCAAAATTATCCCTCTCAGTGCGTTACCTTTTTCATCGATATGCTTCAGCAATTGCCTTTTGAAAAACCCGGAATTACCGAAAAATAGTTGGGCATCGAAACGAACGATCAATAGGTCATCACGAACAATGACCTCGTCGCCAAAACGATCAATATTTTTGTAATAATCAGTGTTCTTAACATGGCCTAAAACTGCAAAATGAGGTTTTGACGTACGGTAGACCAGCAATAGCAAAGAAAAAAGAACGCCTAAAAGTATGCCTTCTTTTATACCGATAAATAGGGTTACCAAGAAGGTCAGCAATAACACGAAAAATTCATCTTTTCTAAATTTCCAAAGACTTTTTGCATAGTTCAAGTCGATCAGTCCGAATACCGAAACCATGATGATACTTGCTAAAACAGCGTTAGGCAAATAGTAGAATAAAGGTGTAAAAAACAACAAGGTGACCACGACCATGACTACACTAATAATTGCCGCTGCATTGGTCTTGGCACCCGATTCATTGTTTATTGCGGAACGCGAAAAACTTGCAGTAATAGGATACGCCTGAAAAAATGAACCCACTAGGTTCGACGAACCCAAAGCCACCAATTCTTGATTAGCATCTATATTTTCCTCATTGTTTTTCTCTTCAATGGCCTTACCAATAGAAACGGTTTCTAAATATCCTACCAAAGCAAGGGTAAGTGCTATTGGCCAAAGAACCTCAAAATGTTGCAGGCTAAAATTAGGCACTTGAAAAGATGGCAATCCTTTCGGGATGCTTCCTACCAGGGCTATGCCATAAGTTTCGAGATTCAACAGGTAAACAGCCAATATTCCGAGTATGACCACTATTAAAATACCCGGAACTTTTTTATTCCATTTTTTAAGGAGGATGATGAGTAATATCCCAAAGAGTCCGATGGTAAAGTCAATACTATTGGTTTCCGAAATTTTATCAAAAGCATTCAGCACCAAACGATGAAATTGATTGCTCCTTTCGATATCGGCGCCTAACAGGTGCTTTAACTGACTAAAAATAATAATGAAGGCCGCGCCAGAGGTAAAGCCACTAATAACAGGTTTTGACAAAAAGTTGACCAAAAACCCCATACGAAGTATACCTAATAGTAGCTGAATGGCCCCTACCAAAAAAGCCAATATAGTGGCCATGACAATGTAGTTCTCAATACCTGAAATTGCCAATGCACCCAGTCCGGCAGCCACCAAAAGCGAATCCATTGCAACCGGCCCCATGGCAACTTGACGCGATGTTCCTAAAAACGCATAGACCAGAACAGGAAACACAGAAGCATAAAGCCCATAAACCGGTGGTAGTCCAGCAATCATGGCATAGGCCATACCTTGTGGTATAAGTACGATACCCACGGTCAACCCCGCAACAAGGTCTTTTGTAAACCAATCTTTTTTATATTCTGCCAGCCATTGCGTAAACGGAAATACTTTTCGCATAATTCAAAGGTAATACACAACGGAATAAATATGACATTTTTAAAGAACCTTACAGCGAACTGAAACAAGTTGTATCTTCATGACATCTACGACTTAATATGAAAACATCGATTTCGCCCTTTAAATTAGTTGTCATTATCTGCACTTTACTTTTTTTGATGTGTTGTAAGAGTAAAGAAAAAGTTGTCACTTCATCCCAGGTGGAATGGGAAACCCTGTTCAACGGTGTCAATATCGATAACTGGACCACCAAAATTCATCATTATGAGGTCGGCGATAACTATGGGGATACTTTTCGAGTTGAAGACGATATGATCAAGGTACGTTACGACCAATATGATGGGGATTTTAATGAACGTTTTGGGCATTTGTATTACAACACTCCATATTCATATTACCATATTTCCCTTGAATATCGTTTTGTGGGCAAACTTCACCCTGGGGCACCTAGTTTTACACTTTTGAACAGTGGTATTATGTTTCATTCTCAAGATCCTAGAACCATGCCAAAGGAACAAGATTGGCCTATCTCGGTAGAAATGCAGTTTTTGGCAGGCATTGAAGAGGGCAAGACTAGACCTACTGGCAATATGTGCTCCCCTGGTACCGACGTTGTTTACGAGGGTAGAATAGATCCGCGCCATTGCATCAATTCTAGCTCTGAAACGTATTATGGGGAACAGTGGGTAAAAGCCGAGGCCATTGTCATGGGAGATTCATTGGTTACCCATATCGTTAATGGCGCACCAGTACTGCAATACACTAAACCGCAAATGGGTGGCGAAGTTGCCAACCGATATGACCCCAAAATTAAAATAGATGGTAAATTGTTGAAAGAAGGATTTATCGCCTTGCAAAGTGAAGGGCAACCCATCGATTTTAAAAATATTAAGATCAAAAACCTAAAAGGCTGCCAAGACCCCAAAGCAAAAAACTACCGTTCGTACTATATAAAATCGGATCCATCCTCTTGTAAGTACCAATAGTCTTCCGCCTAATCGATATTGCCTCCGACTGTGAGTCCGCTAGGTACTTTATCGGGAATTTCCTTATTGAAATTTTCGTCGTTCAAGGTATTCAAAAAAGAAATGATCAACGACATTTCCTTGACCGAAAGCCTTAGATCACTGATAAAAGGGTCAAATTTTTCTTTGGTTATGTTCGTATTACGCACCTTCCCGTTTGAAACATCTTCATAAAACTCCAATACCCTTTGTAAATTTTGCAAGCTACCGTTGTGCATATAGGGTGCGGTAAACCTTAGATTACGCAAGCTTGGGGTGCGAAAGGCAAAGGTATCTTTAAAGCCAGCGTCGACATATCCTAATTTCGGATTTTCGGGTACCCCGATCACGTGCATCTTATAATCTGAAAACATGGGCCCATTGTGGCAATTGACACATCCTACACTTTTAAAAAGCTCAAAACCTTCTTTTTCAGAAATGAGTATCGCGTCTTTGTCGCCTCGCATGTATTGATCAAAACGAGAATTATTGGTCACTAGGGTGCGCTCAAAAGCGGCGATGGCCTTGGCCATATTTTCTATAGTAATCTGAGCTTCGCCAAAGGCAGCTTTAAACAATTCGCGGTATTCCTCATTTTCATTCAATCGCTCTACGACGACCTCTAAAATTTCGTCTTCGGCAAACCCATGGCCGCGCATTTCCTCAAAGGCCTTTATGGGTTCTAAAGCCTGTTTTTCAAGACTTTTTGCGCGGTCGTCCCAGAACATAGTGGCATTTTCAGGTTCATAGCTATGTGCTGCATCTATCCCATTAAAAGCTGAATTTATTACGGTCTGTGCATTGCGTTTTACAAAGGGAATATCATTGTCTGGGTTGAATTTTCGTTTGCTACCCATCCCCGTTGAATTTGGCCCAATAGAAAGATCCAAAAATTCGGCATAGCCCGTACTCGGATGGTGGCAAGTGGCGCAGGACACATCTTTATTGCCAGATAGTATGGGGTCGTAGAACAGTAATTTTCCCAAGGATTCTTTAGCTTCGGATGGAGGATTGTCTTTGGGGTATTTTATTGTTTTTGGAAGTGCCGTAACTCTAGCGGCAATCTGCTTTTCTGAAGTGGAATTATTGTTTTCATCGCTCGCTTCCTTACATGCAGAAATCAGCAAGAATGAAAACAGATAAACAGCGAGCCTGTAAAGCTTACCCATAAGTATAGAACTATCTCTTAAAAATAATGAAAATTGAAACGCATAAATATGACTTTTGTCAGTTCATCACGCTTGCCAAAGCTTTATTATGCACCTTGCCAAGCAGAGCGAGGGCCATAATGGCACCTAGGGTCGCAAAAAGCATATCGGATTGTGTATCCCAAATATAGCCCTGTGTACCCAAAAAAGATTCTGCCGATTCGCCCGTCATTTCGGCAACTCCCCATTCAATAAATTCATAGGCAACGCTAATGGCCATACAAATGCAAACGATTATGAAGTTAAGCCACGACCTTTTGTGTACAACCTGTTTTCGAATCATCAACTCACGTGCAATCATTGCAGGCACAAAACCTTGGGCCAAATGCCCTACTTTATCATAATTATTTCGGGTCATATCAAAAACTTCCTTTATCCAATCAAAAAACGGGACTTCGGCGTAGGTGTAATGTCCGCCTACCATTAATATTACACCATGCAGCAAGATCAGGCCATAGACCAGATCGGTAAATTTGAATTTTCGGTACGTGAAAACCAATACCAATACTCCGATCATTGCGGGCAGTACTTCTAAAAACCAAGTGAAATAATCTTTCGGGCCTATGGCCGACCAAACCAGTACTGCAATAAATACAAGCAGTAGATATTGAATAAATTTCATATTTTTTGTTGATCAAGACCCATAAAAATCGATGGCTTTTATATTTTTCCTTGGGTTATGAGCCATAAGCAGGCCGGCTGACACCTAATCTTCGGGTAAGGCTAAAAACTCCTTTCGCTTATTTTCAAACCAGGCACTCATAGCATCCGAAGATTGCATTAAGGTGCGCATTTCGTTCATGGCCGCAAGATGCTCTTTATCGCCTTTATGAAACATTTCTGCACCATGTTTTTTACTGAGGTCGGTAATATCCTCAAAGGTTTCGGCTTGAAATTTCAGTTCACAGGCACCGCCTAATTGTTTGCATGTCATCGTTTTCATCTGGACTCTTTTTGGTTTGTATCAAGGTACGTATTTCTAAATAAAAACGTTGTACTTCACCTAGATCCCCAGTATGGCTACGCACAAACATAATCCAATTAGTAGGCTATTATGGATATCGATTTTGGCACTATCTAACCCTGAAAAAGCTCATCAGGGTTTTTGGTCTACATTTTTTAGTCATTCAATTTTCCTAAAAAAACATTGACTTTAGGATTGATGGGATTTCCGGCAGCCCGGCGTAGCACAACTAGTTGCCCTGCATGCCAAACGGCATCTTCAATAGGACCGTTTATTTGGTTCCAAAATGGAAATTCAGAAATATTTCCATCTCTTTTAAAAATAATCTTATGTGCTGCCAAATCCTCCGAAGTTCTGAAAAGATCGCTCGCCTGCTTTAAATTCATCAAGGTAACCTTGCGTTTTTCGGCAATGCTCAACTCAGGTGCTTCTTCTGACAAGTCCCGCACTTGTTTTTGGGCTGATCGTAGAATGGTCAGCGATAGATTATGAATATGATCAACGGTCTCCGCAATGCTTCGGCCATCGTTCCCCGGGGCATATTCAAAGTTTTTTTCCGTCAAGCCATCTGTTACCCAATAAAAACGAAAACCTAGGCCATCGATCATACGCGAAACCACTGAACCTGGTGTTAAGGAATCTGATGCTGGGGGAATGATGGTATATGGCAATTCTTCCATAGTTTCTTGGGCGTTACCTATCAGGGCACCTAAAATATAACATATTATGACTACTCGTTTCATTTGTTCTAGATTTCAAATTCAAGGTTCAAAATAAATATTACACTCATAACTTATAACTTTTAACTTTTAACTTTTAAAGCTGCCTAGTGCGCAATGCTCGAAGCTCGATGTTTGTTTTACTTCGTACCCCGTGCTTCCAGCCTCGTACCTTAGATCTTGCTCATCAAAGCTCAACCACCCTGATCTGGTTACGATGCATTTCGATTTTCTTTTCATTTTCAAGCTTTTTCAAAAGCCGCGAAACGACTACCCTTGAAGTATTTAGATCATAGGCAATATCTTGGTGGGTGGTTTGCACGACTTCATCATGGTTGACCTTGGCTTTGTCTTGCAAATACTTTAACAGGCGTTCGTCCATTTTCATAAATGCCAAGGTATCTACCGTTTCGAGAAGTTCCATCATTCTAATGTGATAGCTGTTCAAAATGAATTCTTGCCAACTGTGGTATTTTCCCATCCAAATATCCATTTTTTCAATGGGAATCATTAAAAGTTCGGTATCGGCCTCGGCGATCGCACGAATTTCACTTTTCTTTTTGCCCATGCAGCAAGAAAAGGTCATGGCACAAGAATCACCTCGTTCTAAAAAATAAAGTAATAGTTCATATCCGTTTTCGTCTTCACGCAAGATCTTTATCGCCCCATTCAACAAAAGAGGCATGTGGGTAATCGGGTCGCCAATATCCATTAATCGGGTACCTCGGTCTACTTTTTTGTATATGCTGACCGCCGCTATTTCTTGCAGTAGCTCATCTTCAAAAAGATACCCGTAATTCTCTTGCAGTGCTTCTTTCATAGTTTATTGCCTATATCATTCTGGGGAAATTAAAACTTTAAATCTCGAATTCAAATTTTCGAGCTGCTGAAATCCCTCATCCAAATTATCTTGTGACACGGCATAAGGATAAAAGCTAATAGGCTCAATACAGACCATATTAGGTACTTCGGTCCATAACATAAATTCGCCAAAGCCATCGGTCGTAATCTTGAGGTTTTTTTGATCCCGCAAAATAACTTCGCTGCAATTGGGCAGATGCATTGCCCTGCTGCCAACAGCTAAAATTTCGGACAACGCAATCTCACGGTCGGCCGTTAATAACGACGGAGTATCAATTCGTAATTTAAAGGCCGGGTGATACCCAATCATAAAAGGCATACCTTTTTCCCCTGATATTTCAAAAGTAATTTCAAGATGGCCTTTGTGAAGTTCATAGTGCTTTGTAAATTGAAAATCATAAGGCCAAAACAGCTCTTTTGCACTTGATTTTTCGGGATATTTTGAATTAGGTACCTTTGTGCCACCTGTATATTTTTTTTGATACGATGCTATGGTTTTCGAAACATTAATCAACTCATAGTTCAACTCGCGCAACAGGCCGTGTTGATCTTGTACAGCCATGCCTTTAGGCGTTTTCACTATAAATCCGGCCGATGCCGTAGGGCCGATAATGGGAAACATTTCGGTATCGGAATTTCGCCAACCCGCACTCCCCTTTTGGTGTATATATTCGTATTTGCCAACCAAATAACTCACGAGCTCGCCCTCTTCAATAGCGACTGATTGATTTTTATATTGTAAGACTTGCATTTACTTGCGATTATAATGCGGCAATGGCCCCATCTAACCAAACCAACCGGTTAGAGATCCACCCTTTTAAATACCCCAGATCATCTGTATAACTGATACCCACATAATTATTGGGCCAAACATAAGATCCCATAATATTCCATTTATCAAAATTAGTATCAATGGCCCCTGCCTTGGTCAACGCAATTTGGTACGCTTCAATTTGGGCCTGAAGAGCCGCATCAGAAAAGATTCCGCCACGTAAGGTGTTCCAACGGGCTTTCAGTTGTTCAACATAAGCAGGGTCTTGCAATAGACGTTCCCACCAAAAAGGTACCAGCCAAAAATCGTCTGCACAGCGCTCGTTGAATTTATAGGCCCATACATTAGGTTCTCCACCGCTACAATAATCGGCATTACCGAAGGCGAGGTTAAAATCCCAAATAGGTCCCATTTTCAGTTTTTCATTTTTTCCCTTGTGCATAAAAGTGCTCAAGCGGTAGCCATCAACGTTGTTCGAAAGTTCGTTGAGCAAGAAAAAGTCGATAAAAGTTGGCACGTCTATATAGTTTGCATAGCCTGTATCGGGGTTGTCAAATGCATTGGAATTGAGTGCATTTTCAAATTGTTGTATGTAATCGCTAATGTAGGTTTTCTGCTCTGCGCTGATGTCTTCCTCCTTTGGATATTCATATAAGAAATGAACTGTCTGTCCTAAATTCGCATTAGGTGGGCTATAGCTAGAACTGAAGGAGTTTTGATCATTATATGTCTCACCACCATCAATATTTATCTTATCTATCTTTATGATATAACCGCCGGTAAGGTCTTCTCCGGTATTTTCATCGGGCGTTAGTTTACTAATGTCGATTCGGTCTTTGTTACGTTTTAATTTTTCCATAAAAACATATAGACCTTGGTAACTATCATTAATGCTCAATTCAACAAATGCCGTTCTGCTGGCATACCCGCCCATTTCTCGAGCCAAATCGTATATAAGTTTGTTTCGCATTAACGATTTGTCGCTAAAAGGGCCATAAAGCACCCAATCTTCTTCTTCGGGCATTCCTAATAAAGATACGCTGAAATCTGCATTACTGGCATCACGGGTTTCTATTCCAAATGATTTTTTAGCGAAAAATTGAGACGAAGCACCACGAATCTCTATGCCTATTTTACCTTCATAATCGACACCTCCAAAAGTGGTAATGACCATATCGGCATCCACCTTGGGTTCATCGACGATAGGTTGCCCCTCCGTATTAATCGAGATCTGTGGCAAGCGATCTTCCGGCAACAGATTTTCTATTTCTTCTTTTGGCAGATCTATTTTTGGCACCACCGTTTCGTCCTTGCTGCAGCTACTAATGAGCAAAAAGAGGGCGGCACAATAGAACGTAGAAATAAAAAGTGGAAACCGAAGAGACTTCATGGGTTAAATTTTCAATACAAGATAGTAAACCTATTCGAGAAACCCTTTTTCTTTCATCCAGGCATCGTTAAACATTTTACCAACATAGCGGCTGCCATGATCGTGAAAAAGTACCACGACTACGTCGTCTTTGGTAAAATGTTCTTTCAATTGAAGTACGCCTTTTACAGCGGCACCTGCTGAATTGCCCAAAAACATGGCTTCTTCGCGTGCCAATTTTTGGGTATATACTGCGGCATCTTTATCGGTGACCTTGGTAAAACCGTCGATAACATCGAAGTTTACGTTTTTTGGAAGGATGTCCTCACCAATACCTTCCGTGATATACGGATAGATTTCGTTCTGATCAAAAATACCCGTTTCGTGATATTTTTTAAAGACAGAGCCATAGGTATCTACGCCCCATACTTTTACTTTTGGATTTTTTTCCTTTAAATACGTACCCACCCCTGAAATGGTTCCCCCGGTACCTACTCCGACCACAAAATGGGTGACTTTCCCATCGGTCTGTTCCCAAATTTCCGGGCCGGTACTTAAATAATGAGCTTTGGTATTCGAAAGATTATCATACTGGTTGACATACCATGAATTCGGTATTTCGGTAGCCAGCCTTTTAGCCGTTGAATAATAGCTACGAGGATCTTCCGGAGCAACATCAGTAGGGCAAACGTGAACCGCACTACCCATTGCCTTTAGAATATCAATTTTTTCTTGGGACTGTTTATCACTTATGACGCATATTAATTTGTACCCTTTTATTGTTGCCGCTAGTGCGAGACCCATGCCCGTATTGCCCGAAGTTCCTTCTATTATAGTGCCTCCTGGTTGCAACTCGCCCGAAGCTTCGGCATCTTCTATCATTTGAAGTGCCATACGATCTTTTACCGAATTGCCGGGGTTGAAAGTTTCATATTTTGCCAGCACCAAACATGGAAGCTCTTGGGTAAGCTTGTTCAATTTTACCAAAGGGGTATTGCCAATGGTACCTAGTATGTTTTCAGCATATTTCATGTACGTACAAAGGTAGCGGTTTTCTTTACGGAAATTTGACTATTCAAACTTCATCGCCTTCACCGGAGTAATTTTTGTGATAATGTATGACGGTACCAATAGCATTAGCAAGCATAAAATCAATACCCCAATATTCAAAATCAGCACCGTAGTAAAATTAATGTGCACCGGTATATATTCAATATAATATTCTTCAGGATTCGGGAACTTTAGAAACTTATACTTGTCTTGCAGCCAAATTATACCCAGCCCCAAAGCATTGCCCCATAAAAGTCCGACACCAATAAGATAGGCGGCATTGTATAAAAATACCTTGCGAATACTCCAATTGCTCATGCCCAATGCTTTTACTACGCCGATCATTTGGGATCGCTCTAAAATAAGTACCAATAAAGCCGTAATCATATTAATACCACCGACAATAACCATAATGCCGATAATCAGTGCCGTATTAAAATCGAATAGACTGATCCATTCAAAAATCTTACGATATTTATCATTAATGGTTTGGGTATCTAAGGTGGCAACGGTTTTCCCATGAATCTCTTTTTCCTTTTCATAAACCTCGTCAAAGTTGTTCAAAAAGACTTCAAAATTACCAGCTTCATCGGCCTTCCATTGGTTCATTCGCTGAATGTGGCGAATGTCGACGAAGATATAGAGCACATCGATTTCTTCGAACCCGCTCTCATAAATTCCTGAAATCTTAAAGTTTCGCTGGTTCGGCACTAAAGCGGGATCGCCATCCTTTAAAAAAAAAGTAAAAAATGTATCGCCAACCTTTAAGTTTAAGCGATTCGCGGTCAACCTTGAAATTAGAACTTCATTGTTTAGTTCGTCCAAGTAATTCGGCAGCTTACCATCTACCATGTATTCTTGCAACACTTTATAGTTATAATCTGGGCCGATACCCTTGGCGATGATGCCCTCAAAGGTTTCCTCGGTTCTGATAATGCCTGCTTTGGTCGCCACCGCTTGAATGTGGGCTATCCCATCGACCGTTTTGAATTTGGGGTAGAAATCTTGTTTCAATGAAACAGGGGCTACCGAAACATCTGAAAAATTATTGTCGTAATTGGTAATTTGAATATGGCCGTTAAAAGCCGAGACTTTTTCCCTGATCTTGTGCTTTAGCCCATCGCCCGTAGCAATGGCAATCAACATCATCACAAGACCAATGGCTATAGCGGCAATCGCTATTTTTATTATTGGTGCGGAAATACTAATTTTATGGGTTGCACCCTTTATAAGCCGTTTGGCAATAAAAAACTCTAAATTCAAATTATGATGGTTTTATCCGGAATCAAAAATACAGTTTTATTATGGGTTTTTCTGGTCGCTGCTTGCGGAAACCCAACAAAAAAAACCGAACCCAAAACTGCCGAAGTCGTTGCCGACGAAACAGAAATAACGGCAGTGCCAATTGTTGTCGGTGCGAATAGAACTAGCGAATATCTGCCACTGTTGCAGGGCAAAAAAGTGGCCGTTGTAGCCAACCAGACCTCGGTTATTTTTAAAACAAATGATAGCCACGTGCATTTAGTCGACTCACTTTTAAGCTATCAGATCGAGGTTAAAAAAGTATTTGCCCCTGAACATGGTTTTCGCGGGGAAGCCGATGCCGGCGAAAAAGTTACGGATGGGGTGGATTCAAAAACCGGATTGCCATTGATTTCGCTTTACGGGAAAAACAGAAAACCCTCTGCTACACAACTCGCGGATATAGATGTGGTGCTTTTTGACATACAGGATGTCGGCGTACGTTTCTACACCTATATCGCTACCCTTCAACTGGTCATGGAAGCCTGCGCCGAGAACAATGTACCCATAATCGTTTTAGATCGGCCAAACCCAAATGGCCATTATGTAGACGGACCGACCATGGAAATGGATCATTCAGGTTTTCTGGGCATGACTCCGATTCCTTTAGTATATGGAATGACCATTGCTGAATATGCCAGTATGATCAACGAAGAAGGGTGGCTTGAAAACAGGGCAAAAGCAAACTTGACCGTGGTGAGCCTTGAAAACTACATCCACGATTCAGATTATCATCTTCCCATTCGCCCCTCTCCCAATTTACCAAACGATGTGGCCATCAATCTTTACCCGAGTCTTGGTCTTTTTGAAGGAACGAACATCAATGCTGGCCGGGGCACCGAGTTTCAATTTCAGCGGTATGGCGCTCCTTTTTTAGAGAGTACAAAGTACAGTTTCACCTACACCCCAGAACCAAATTTCGGTTCAAAAACGCCAAAACAAATAGGTGAGGTTTGCTATGGAAAAGATTTGTCCAAAACGCCAAGAATGAACGAAGTATCGTTACAGTGGTTGATCGACGCCTATCAAAACTCGAAAGACAAAGCTAAGGTCTTCAATACGTCAGGATTCACAAAACACGCCGGCACAGATAAACTACAACAGCAAATTGTAGCAGGAGAATCCGAAAAAGAAATCAAGGAATCCTGGCAAAAAGATTTAACAAATTTTAGAAAAATTCGGGAAAAATATTTGCTGTACCCTTAATTTTTAAAAATGCGCACTACCCGACCACCAGACTGTCCAAATGCAAATTCTCATTTCTATGTCGACCCCTATGTATCTCTTTATTTAATTACGTATATTAGAAGTTCTCCTTACATAGATTATTCAATCCTCCCATAAAGGGGCCAAAATTATTTGAAAATGAAAAAAATCAAAAAAGAAGACATTAAACAAGAAGTATTCGATCTTTATGATGATTATGCTCATAACAGGGTAAATAGAAGGTTGTTTCTTGACAAATTATCGACCTATGCGGTCGGAGGGCTAACCGTAGGTTCTTTGCTCAGTTTTATTAGTCCAGATTACGTGAAAAAACTACAGATTAAACAGGATGATGCCCGTTTGAAGTCGGAGTACATTACTTATAAATCCCCAAAAGGTGGAGGGGAAATAAAAGCCTTGCTTTCAAGACCTGCCGATGCCACCGGAAAACTGCCAGGAATTGTTGTAGTTCACGAAAATCGGGGACTAAACCCTCATATTGAAGATGTTGCCCGAAGGGCTGCACTTGCTGGCTTCATATCTATTGCCCCAGATGCGTTGACCCCACTTGGGGGATACCCAGGAAACGATGATGAAGGAAGAGAGCTTCAAAGTAAGCGTGACCGAAATGAAATGCTCGAGGATTTTATCGCCGCATTCGAGTTTCTCAAATCATATCCTGAATGCACCGGCAAAGTAGGTGTGGTCGGATTTTGTTTTGGAGGATGGATTTCAAATATGATGGCCGTTAAAATACCTGATCTGGCGGCGGCGGTTCCATTTTATGGAGGACAGCCAACGGAGGATATCGATAAAATAAATGCTCCGCTTATGCTTCAATTCGCTGGATTAGATGAACGCGTAAATGCGGGATGGCCAGCCTATGAAACTGCATTAAAAGAATTTGGAAAAGAATATACCGCCTATATTTACCCGAACGTCAACCATGGCTTTCACAATGATACCACTCCACGTTACGACCGGGAAGCTGCAGAGCTGGCCTGGCAGCGTACCACAGATTTTTTCAAGGAAAAATTAAAATAAGTCTATTAGGAAAAATTCGAAACCAATGTTATTTTGATGTATTAAAATAATTTTTCATCGATTTTGTTTAAAATGGCTTCTTAATTTAAGACAAAGAACCTTTAGCATGGAGCCAAAAAAAACTCCTAAAATCAAGCAGTTTGGTACCATGGCAGGAGTGTTTACACCAACCTTCCTGACCATATTAGGCGTTATTATGTATATACGTCACCCTTGGGTGGTGTGCAATGCCGGGGTTTTAGGTGCCTTATTGATAATCATTGTTGCCGTTGCCATAACATTATCGACAGCTTTGTCACTATCAAGTATTACTACGAACATACGAATAGGTTCAGGAGGTGCCTTTAGCCTGATTTCGCAATCCTTGGGATTGGAAATCGGCGGTGCCATAGGTATTCCTTTTTTCTTTTCTCAGGCCATTGCCGTGGCCATGTATGTCTTTGGCTTTCGAGAAGGACTTCAATCATTTTTACCCGAAATCAGTCCGTTGCTTTTGGATATTCTGGTGTTCATTTTGGTTCTAGGCATCGCATTTATCAGTACTAGTTTTGCCTTTAAGATTCAGTACGTTATCATGGCTATTATTATTATTTCCATCGCGTCAATTTTAGGCGGACTTTTTACCCATGATTTAAATTATGATTTCGTTTGGTTTGGGGATTATCCTGGTTCCATAGAGAATAATTTTAGTGGTTCTTCTTTTTGGTTGGTCTTTGCCGTTTTCTTTCCGGCCGTAACAGGAGTAATGGCGGGTGCAAACATGTCCGGTGATTTGAAAAACCCAAGAAAGAGTATCCCCACGGGCACTATTAGTGCAGTAATCATTACCACTTTTGTCTATATGGGCTTGACTTTTGTGGCAGCCTTGCTTGCTACTCCTCAAGAACTTCTTGAAAACTATAATGTCTTTATCGACAAAGCGTATTATGCCCCGATCGTTCTTGCGGGATTATTGGGCGCGACCCTATCATCCGCTTTAGGTTCTTTTGTTGGTGCCCCTCGAATATTATTGGCATTGGGCGAGAAACGTATTCTTCCTAAAAGTGGGTTTTTGGCAAAAACCAATAGCAAAGGCGAACCCTTCAATGCAATGGTCATTACCGCCGGCATTGTATTGCTAGGATTGTCGTTGCGTGATTTGAACACCATCGCCCCTTTGATCACCATGTTTTTTATGATAACCTATGCTATGGTGAACGTAGTCGCCTTGATCGAGCAATCATTGTCCCTCCCCAGCTTTAGGCCAACCCTTAAAATTCCGCTTATTGTGCCCTTAATTGGCGCTTTTGGGTCTTTGACCGTCATGTTCATCATCAATGCGGTCGTTGCTATGGCGTCGCTAATTTAAT
>JBATIN010000406.1:0-3777 GCA_049667765.1 Flavobacteriaceae bacterium | reverse complement strand
GTTGTGTATGTGCCATTTGGAATCATACCTTCCAAGCCAATCTCAACGGTCGAAGTAAGACCATTGCAATGAACCATCAAAGTTCCTTGCGCTGTTTGCCATTCCGATAACGTTACATGATGTCCATTTGGAGCCTTTATTGGGGTCAATAAGCTTAATGGTGGTTGATAGTGATTTGCTGCATACAATCGCTCACTCGGGTTGGTAGGAAAATTGCCATGCTTGTCCCTTATCTCATGAAAAATATCAGCATCACCATAATTTAAGAGAGCGCGCAAGGGCCATTTTTGGACTACCACTTCTTTTATTGCAATCCGATAACCGTGTTCGTGTTCAATACTGTCAACATCGGTCAATAAGGGTATCCTATGGTTACTAATAGTTTGGTTCTCCGATTCTAAATTTTTCTTAGGACCTAGGTCTTTCTCGTGAATTTCCGTTTTATTAGAATCATTATTTGATCCATTCATGACACACCCCAACAGAACTATTAAAAATAGGGTCGTTGCAAAATGTTTCTGTATGGCACCATACTTTGGAAGGCTATACTTTTTAACCGCGGCAGACTTTGACAGAAATTTTATTCCCATTACTCCAAAATTCTGAATGTTAGTATTGGATATATGGGGAACCTAGGTAACAAACCATAGCTAAGGTAGCAGTTTTCACTAAAAACCAGAGTGCTCGATAGGTTAAATTTTGCAAGATTAAGGGCGTACCCAAAAATTGCAGTTTAAAGCAACACTACTAAGCTATAACAACAATTAGCCTTGAGCCAATAAATTTTTTGAATTTTAAATTGTTCGTTTTTAATTCAAAAGGATGAAGGAGCCACTCCATAAAGTTCTTTAAAGCATTTTGCAAAATAGGAAAGGTTGTTGAAGCCAACTTTATAGGCAATTTGCGTCACACTATCCGCTTTTTGAGCCAACAGTTGTGCTGCCATCTTCAAACGGAAGTTGCGCAGCAGTTCACCTGGAGCCTCATTGGTCAATGCTTTAATTTTTCTATGCAATTGGGTTTTACTCATGGCCAGGGAATCCTGCATTTGGGGCACCCCAAAATCGGGATTGGAAAAATTGGTTTCTAGTAGTTCAAGTACCTGTTCTAAAAACTTTTGATCGATAGAGGTGACGGTTACTTTTTTGGGGTCGATTTTTACATCTTGACGGCTAAACAGTTCTCTAAGCCTTTTTCGTTGCTCGATCAGATTTTTTGTACGTACAAGTAGTTCATTGCTATCAAAGGGTTTGGTCAAATAATCGTCAGCCCCTGTTTCCAGACCTTCCAGTTTATTGTCCAAGCCCGCTTTGGCGGTCAACATAATTACGGGAATGTGGCTGGTATGCACATCGGTCTTCAGTTTTTTACAGAGTTCAATCCCGTCCATTTTAGGCATCATCAAATCGGTGATGACCAGATCCGGGGAATCGGCAATTGCTTTCTGCAATCCAACTTCACCATTGACGGCCTCCATTACCTTATAGAATTTAACCATCTGCTCCGTTATAAAGTGCCGCATGTCACTATTGTCCTCTACCAACAAGATAGTAGGCAGATTTCTTTTGTCTGTTTTAGGCAAGACAAAAGGCTTTTTAATCATGGATTGCTCAACCTGATGAACATCATCTACGGCTTTCATTTGTATCGTTTTTATTTCTTGGATTGGTAGTTGCACGGTAAAGAAGGTGCCCTTGCCCACTTCACTTGAAACGATGATGGTTCCGTTCATAAGCTCCACTAGGTCTTTGGAAAGTGAAAGCCCTATGCCCGAACCTACATTTTCACGGGTATTACTGCTATCGGCCTGATAAAAGCGATCAAAAATATAAGGAAGTTTTTCAGCAGAGATACCTTTTCCTGAATCGGAAACCTGAAGTCGGAGACCATTTTCAGTATAATCAGCCACAAACGTAATTTTAGAACCGTCTCCGCTGAATTTAAAGGCATTACCAAGTAGGTTATATATAATGTTTTCCAATTTGTCACGATCAAAGAGCGCCCATAGCACGGTTGGTGGAATATCTAGCCTAAAATCCATATTGCGTTGAGCAGCAAGGGAATTAAATGATGACGAGGCGGTGCGCAGACATTTATAAACATCACCCTCGGCAGGGGCCAATTCTAAACCGCCTTCATCGATCTTGGACAAGTCTAACAACTGGTTGACCATATTAAGAAGGCGATTCGCATTGCGCCGGATCATTTTTACTGTTTCAATATTCAGTTTTTCACTAAAGTTCTGTTCCAACTGTTCTATGGGTCCTTTTATCAGCGTAAGCGGGGTTCGGAATTCATGGGAAATATTGGCAAAGAATCGAGATTTGGCCTTGTCCAATTCCTGTAATTTTTCTGCTTGTATTTTCAATTGATTGGCTTGATGTTGTACTTCAGATGTTCGAACGGCAATTAATTTTTCCAAAGCTTCGTTTTTAGATTTCAACTGTCTTGAACGCCATCGAAGGATTATCCACATAAAACCGGCAAACAATAAAATATATAAAATATAAGCCAACCAACTGTGGTACCATGGCGGTAGAATTTGGAAATGATAATACCCTTCTTTGCTTATAAGGTTATAAATGTTCTTGGCCCTAACACGAAAACGGTAGTTTCCTTCAGGAAGATTCGTGTACTCCTTTTTGGTTCCCATAGTCCAATCTGACCATCTGGTATCATAACCTTCAAGTTGATATTGATACTTGTTTGCAGAAACTTCATCAAAATTTGCGATGCTGCATTCAAAAATCATTGAGTTTTTACCAAAAGGTAAAATCGATGGTTTTCTTTTATAACCCCAATATAATACGGAATCGTTCAAGGTAACTTTTCTTACCAAGGCGGGGACTTCAAGTTGTATCTTATCCTTTGAACCGCCGTAGTATTGAATGATACCGTCCTCTCCATAAAAAAAAGTATTTTGATCTGGTCCTTGGGAAGTACCAAAAATCGCACTGGAGGATACAAACCGGTTGAAAGGAATAGATGAATATTCAAAAATATTTTGGTTGTAGATTTTACCCTTTACCAAATCAGCTGTACCCCCAAGTTTGGAATATACCCAAATTGATCCTTGGTCATCTAACCGACTCCACAAAATCTGCGTGTTTCGTTCAGTATATTTCGAACCTAGCAAATTATTGGGAACGAAGATATCGCTAACCTGATCATAGCGGTAAAGACCATTTCTAGTTGCAAATGCAATGTCTACGCCTAATTTAAACGCCACATTGTCCTTCAAGTTGGGCAAGCCTCTCAAAGTATTGTAGTTTTTAATTATTGGAGAATCTCGAAGATTTTTATTGTTTGGGCTTTTAGGAAATGTAACATAATCCACTCCATTACCGCGGGTACTAACCCAAAAATCCCCATTTGCTAATGGGGTTATTAAATGCGGTACATTTTTATAATCCTTCAGATATCCTTCGGTAACCCAATTATCTTTGTTGTAATACAATGAGAAAATACCTTTACTATTCAGTGCCCAAATTCTTTTGGCATCTACTTCGGAAGCCACCAAACCTGAACATGCCCTTGAAGAGATCTTAACCACTTTCTCATTTTTGATAATAAAAGTACCACGGTCCGCACATCCCAACAACCCGAATTTAGTTATCAGCAAGGCCGAGGCATTGGTGTCCAGACCTTCTATTGGCTCGAATAATAGTCTACCGGTATTTCGGGCAGCTTTGGAATCCATAACAAACCCTCCGAGGTTTGACATTGCATATAATTTACCATCCACAATTTTGCAATCATTGATCGATCCCTTTAAAC